>CAJXOI010000051.1 GCA_913057885.1 uncultured Micavibrio sp. | reverse complement strand
ATGGACCAACGCCCCTAAATCCTGTCCAACGGGTTGATAACGCCATTGCTTGCGCGGCAGGCCCTGAATATAAAGACCGTGTCCCCCCTCGTGCAAAGCCGATTTCATGGAATCCAAAAATGTTCCAATTTTGGCGGTTTTAATCACCAATCGCGTGTCATCTGGCGTTCCGCCCTCAACTGGGTTATGTCCCGTTTCATATAATACGCCGCGGTCAAAATCAAACCCGATCATTTTAAGTAAGGTTCGGTTCAGCCACATTTGCGATTTGCCGCTAAACACCCCGTCCATGGGGATGGGGTCAGGGCGAGCATCCTGCGCGGCTTTGATTTGTGGGTAGAGTGCATCAATTTCCGCTTTATACCCTTTAAAAAGATTTTCAATGTCATCAATGCGGGCGCCGGGCATGAATTCCCGCAGTAGCGCCTGATACCGACCCTCGGGATGATCATTATCATTCAATTGTTTGGCGTCGGCAATGCGTTGGTGCAGCTCGATCGTGCCTTCCAGAAAGGTTTGTGCCTGTGCCCAATCATTGTTTTTCAAGACATCACGGTGAACATGCCGCCCTTCATAGGCCAACCTTGCCCGTTTTTCAATCAGGTCAGGTGGAATACCGATGTGGTGGCGAATGGTGGTTTCCATCTCGCGTAAATTGGCACTTTCCCAATCATCCCAATATTCAGGTGCATGGGATTTATGTGATTGCGCTTCGTTCAGAAGGTCAATCAAATGAGGCTCTGCTAAATCCTCATGCTGTTTCCGATAGAGATAGGCGATTTGTCCAAGGCGGGACACATAGGCCCCCTCGGGCATGGCCGTCAAAAAATCACGTCCCAATGTTTCAATAATGGCATTCATTCGCCCCGCATTGCGAAAGACAAGCTTGAGTTGGTTATACGCCTCGCATGGATGGGCCTCGTATTGTTTGGACGGTTCGGCCTGAACAGCGCGCACAGGGGCGGGCAGGTTGAGTTCCGCCTTAATCTTGTCCTTGGGCTTTTGAATGCATCCTTTAGTGAGATTTCGAAGATATCGAAGCATGTGCATCTTTTAGGATAGATTTATTACAAGATTGTGGCAAATATTATCCTGAGATTTTATTTCATAACCAAATCTTAAACTGTTTTTTATAGTATTTCATAATGGAATTGTTGTTTGCCAATATGTTGGGTGTCATCGGATCGGCGATCCATATTTATGCGCTGTCAAACACGTGTGATGCCCGTATGAAAAAGGTTACAGCATTCAGCTCTGTTTTCTTTGCAGGTTATTTTTTCTTACTGAACCTTCCCATTGCCGGTTTTTGTACATTGGTGACCATTGCACGATATTATTTAGCGGCGAATAAAACAGGGTGGTATTGGATTCCATTTTCATTATTTTATATCGCTGTCGCAGCTGCCATTCCGCCAGACGATTGGATACATTTATATCCCGCGATTTCATCCGTTATCGGCACATATGCCTTGTTCAATATGCGCGGATTGCCGTTTCGTATTTTGATGATTTCAATGACGTTTCTATGGATTTTATATGGGATATATTCCGAAGCCTATATCGTTGCAGTTAAAGAAGCATTGCTGTTTGCGGCGTCGGCCTATGCGATTTATAAATTGCTTTACTCCCACTCAATCGTCCCGGGGGGTTTGGAGGTGATGTCGTATGTCACGCGGTTGATGCCGCGCACCTCGTTGATGATGCGGGTGGCGACGCGGGAGAGGAAATCCATCTCGAAAGGGTAAAAATCGGCGGTCATGCCGTCCGTTGATGTTACGGCCCGTAAGGCACAGGCATAATCATAGGTGCGCCCATCCCCCATCACACCAACCGTCCGCACAGGGAGGAGAACGGCAAAGGCCTGCCATATTTCGTTATACAATCCTTCCTCGCGAATGGCATCGAGGTAAACCGCATCCGCCTCGCGCAAAATATCCAATTTTTCACGGGTAATTTCACCGGGGCACCGCACCGCCAATCCCGGCCCGGGGAATGGATGGCGAGAGACAAAATCATCATGAAGGCCCAGTTCTTTACCCAATAATCTTACCTCGTCTTTGAACAACTCACGGAGCGGTTCTAGGATTTTGAGGTTCATTTTTTCGGGTAGTCCACCAACATTATGGTGCGACTTGATGGTCACTGACGGTCCGCCGGTAAAGCTCACAGATTCAATGACATCGGGATATAGGGTGCCTTGTGCCAACCACTGTGCCCCGCCGATACGGCTTGCGCAATCGTCAAACACATCAATAAATGTGTTGCCGATGATTTTGCGTTTTTGTTCGGGATCATCCACGCCCGTCAGCTTGCCCAAAAATAAATCTGATGCATCCTCGTGAATAAGCGGGATGTTATAATGATCGCGGAATAAATTCACGACTTGATCGCTCTCCCCTTTTCGCATCATGCCCGTGTCGACATAGATACAGGTTAATTGATCACCAATCGCTTCGTGAATTAAAACTGCCGCGACGGAGCTATCCACCCCGCCAGACAGGCCGCAAATGACCTTTTCATCGCCGACCTGGGCACGGATTTTTTCAATGGCTTCTTCGCGATAGGTGCCCATCGTCCAATCACCCGCGCACCCTGCGATGTCGATCACAAAATTGCGGATGATGTCCGATCCGTTTTGGGTGTGCATCACCTCGGGGTGGAATTGTATGCCGTAAAATTTCTTGTCTTCATTGGCGATAATGGCACACGGTGCGCCCTTAGATGTGGCGACAATTTCAAATCCTTCTGGAATATTGGTGACGCGGTCGCCATGGGACATCCAAACGGTCGGGGTAGAGCCTTCGGTCCATGTTGTGCCGAATAACGAACAATTTTTGGTAACATTTATCTCTGCACGGCCAAATTCACGGTGATGGCCGCCTTCGACTTTTCCGCCCAATTGTGTCACCATCGTCTGTTGCCCGTAACAAATGCCCAGAATTGGGACGCTCATTTCGAAAATGCATTCAGGGGCGCGGGGGGAATCCTCATCTGTGACCGAACACGGCCCCCCCGATAGGATAATTGCCTTTGGGTTATAATTTTTTATGCGGTCTTCAGCGGCGTCATTAAACGGCCAAATCTCACAATAAACGCCCTGTTCGCGTACCCGCCGCGCAATCAGTTGCGTAACCTGAGACCCAAAATCGAGAATGAGGATGTGATCGTGATGCATGCATAGATTTATGCATCAGAACACATGATTAGCCAAATACTTTTCTCGGCTTGTATTGCCCTGTTTTGACAAGATGGTCAGCGACACGAACGCTATCTTGTTCGTATACTGCGCCAAACCGCCGTGCCGCCTTAAGGTCTTCGATATAGCTTTCTGCCCACGCAGGAAGTTCTCCGTCAATTTTATCTTCAGTAAATAAAATGGCTGATGCGTTTGTTCCGTCTGCAACACGGACAAAATTAAATCCGTTGAAAGGAACCATACCGCGTGTAACAGATTTTCCGAAGGTTTCGGTCAGTTCACGAAACATAATGATGTCATCACCCATATTGGTTGGGGCGTAACCGCCAAAGGTATCAAACCCCTTTTTCCATGCATCGTATCTCCAGCTGTGTAACGCGCCCTCGTTGCAGATAGGATCCCAAGCACCGATAGCCAGGCGAGACCACCACCCCTTCATGCTCATTTCAACAAAGCTTCCATCGTCCTTTTTCTCGGACGTATAAAGTGGTTTTGCGAATAGATCATCGTCAGGGTAGAAATGGCCGTTTGCATCTTTTTGTAATCTCAAATCATATGTGCCCCAAACTTCGGGTTCATTAGGGTAACTCATGTAGGTGATATACTTGCCAATACGGGCAAAGTCAGTTTGATCAAGTGCAGACGTAATTTCCTCAACATATGTCGGGCCGCGATAATCATCATCATCGGCAGAAACAATATAATCCGGCTCGCCAAATCTTTCACAAATGGCCATGATCGCAACATTGCGCTTTGTCCCGATTGTAGGTCTGTTGTTGTGAATATGTGTGCGGATGTCAATTTTTGCGGCAAAGCTATCTTCAAAAGGAACAATTTTGGCCCAACCTTCCATTTGTTGAATACGGCGTTGCCAAAATGGAGACGTACGGATTGCCTCGTCTGTTGGTACCAAATTCATTGCCGCCGAAAAATCATTTCTGTATTTTGCGGCAATGTCGTTTTTATCCGGCATATGAATGTAAATAATTTTTTCGGGGTGTGCGGCGGCCATTCTTTCTAAGAAAGGGTGTGCCTTAGGCGAATCATCAACAACGGCCAGATAGGCGTCATGATCTGAACTATTATTTAAAACTTGATCTACCAAAGCCATGGCACCCATGAAACGGGCGGTATTATTGCGGCCTTCGGCACGATATGTGGGACAGATAATAGCAACGGATTTTTTATGTGACATAGGGGTAATCCTTAAATTATTTTTTTATACATAACGTATGACAGCTTTCTTTGTCAAGAAAATCCTCATAACATGCCAAGAACTAAGCGGCAACATGTCTCGTCTTGTCCTTGATTATGGTGATATGCTTCAATCAGATAGGTGCTGATTTAATTTGTGACTGTCTGTGTTAGATAAGCCCATCTTTGGCTTGCTATATCAATCATTTTTGCTATGCCATCATTCGTAACATCTGCAGGATCTGTAAAACTCGTTAAACCAGGGACGATATATTTGTTACTCTCTACAACAGGGGTGGCTGTCATTTGCCCGTGTGTGCCGAGGGATGAAAAATCAAATCCGCTCTCTACGGCGTCGAAATTTTTTGCCGCTTCAAAATTATTGTCAAATTTTAAATTTTTAACGGGAACCGGATGCAAAAAAACCTCAGGGTGCTCTAAATAAACGATCACTTGAGGGTCGTGAAGGCAAGCCCCAGAAATGTCAAAATTTTCTTGCTCCAATCGTGCTGCGTCGTCCAACATAGACAACATCTGCGTTGCTAAATCTTCCCGACCGGCCATAAGACGTAGGAAAGATGTCGCGGCTCGAAAATCAACAACCATATGATGCGTGCAATCAAGGGGGATAATTGTGACTTTTGTTTTGTCCAAATCTGCAATTACTTGTGCGGCGACAGGATCGTTAATCGCATTAAATTCGGCAAAATGGGTTATATTGCCGCGTTTATATGATCCATCAGGCAATGTTACAGGGACATGGCCTTTACCAGCAGGATAGAGCGAGCCGCCTAACCAAATGACTTCATGTCCCTTTTTGTCCAATTCGGGATGGTCATGGTAAACCTTTGCAATGTTACTGAGTGGGCCCGTGCAAACGATGGTGATTTTTTCATCTGTGTTTGAAAGTGTATGCGCCATCCATTCTGTAGCAGGTTGTGATTGTGGTTGTAGATTCGACGTGGGTAGTGTGGCATTACTCAATCCGTTTGAGCCGTATGCCCCGTCCAATAATGGTTCAAGGCCGCTAATGGGTTTATCAAGCCCTAGGTAAACAGGAATATTTTGCAAGCCGACCAAGTCCATCATGTCCAGCACATTGCGGGTGCCTTGGATAACATTTGTGTTGCCAAAACATGTCGTCACCCCCAAAAGATCAATTTTTTTTTGTTTTACAAAAGAGGACAACATGACAAGCGCCCATAGGTCGTCACCACCCATATCCCCATCATATAAAACTTGTTTTCTTTGCATGTTCTTAAAAGTTTTCTATTTAAATGGATGTTTGCTTATTGCTGAAGAAAATCCCTATACCAGGTCAGAGACTTTTTAGGTGTACGCATCAAGGTGTCGTAATCAACATGTACAAGGCCAAATCTCGCGTGATATCCGTCTGCCCATTCGAAATTATCGAGGAAAGACCAAATAAAGTATCCACCAATCTCAACGCCATCATTTATAGCGTCTTTCATTGCGGACAGGTATCTTTGCAAATAAGCAATACGCGGATCGTCCTGAACATCCCCATTGGCGTCTACAACATCATGGTCGGCATATCCGTTTTCAGTGATCATCCAATTTTTATTACCATAAGTTTTATGCAGTGCAATCAAGCTGTCTTTAAAAGCTTCTGGCGCGATTTCCCAACCAATACCAGTGACTTCGGTAACAGTATCGGCGATTTGCGAGAAATTAACGCCTAAAACCATCTTGTTATCCGGTCGGAAATAGATGGGTGAATAGTGCTGCAGCCCGACAAAGTCAAAGTCGCATCTGCAAATATCCATATCGCCATCTTTAATAAGGTCATCTGGCATGCGTTTGAGACAATCATCAGGATAAAACCCCTTAAACGCTGGATCAAAAAAGTTATTATTCCACACCGCATTCCATAATCTGACTAAATAGTCTTTTTCGGGATGATCAGCAAAATCGGGGTGGATGCGGCCTGGAATGGACGTGTATG
>CAJXOI010000050.1 GCA_913057885.1 uncultured Micavibrio sp. | reverse complement strand
TTTTAATGATTTTTCGTCATTTTCGCCGTGCTCGACCATATTTGGCATGCTTTCTGCATAATTAACCGTGAAACCATAGCAAATTTAGGGTGAGGATAAAAGATGCTTGAAAATATTGGATTGATGAAAGGGATCGGCGGCAAGATGGCTTGGTTAAACCAGCGTCAAACCGTTATTTCCGCAAATATCGCGAATGCAGACACACCAAATTACCGTCCAAGTGACTTAACAGAGGTAGATTTTGGTGATGTTATGCGTGCGGCGAAAAACAAGCCAATGATCGGTCAGGTCAAAACCAATTCTCAACACATTGCCGGTCGCGGTATGCAAGAGCCAGATAATCGTGAATCCAGAAATGTTTACGAAACGGCACCGGCTGAAAACTCGGTCGTGTTGGAAGAACAATTGATCAAATCGCAAGCAACACAAGCCGATTACAATTTGATGACAAATTTATACAGGAAAAACATCGGGATGCTTAAATCCGTGGTGGCAAGCAGGTAATAGAGGAGATTTGAAATGAATGTTTTAGATGCGATGCAAATTTCAGCTTCGGGGATGAAAGCGCAGGGTGACCGTATCCGTGTAATTTCGCAGAATATTGCCAATGCCGATACGGCGGCAAATACACCAAATGCCGAACCTTATCAGCGCAAGACAGTGATTTTTAAAAATGAATTGGACCGTGCCAGTGGCGTTGAAAAAGTGGCCGTTGATCGCATATATGAACGCCAAGGTGAATTTCGTTTGAAATATCAACCATCGCATCCGGGTGCGGATGAAAATGGTTATATCCGTTTACCAAAAATCAATACATTGATTGAATCAATGGATATGCGTGAAGCACAGAGGTCATACGAGGCGAATTTGGGGATGATGAATATCTCAAAATCTATGTTGGGTAAAACAATTGACCTCTTAGGAAAATAGTAACAACATATGATATACTCTTAATGAAGAAAGACTATTATGATCAATAATCCAATCGGGCAACAGGCTGCGGCCTTATATCAAAACACGGCGAACATCGCGACAAGCGGTGTTAGTAATGCGCGTGAAGATGAAGTTTCTTTTGGATCTTTACTCAAGGCCGGGGTGGAACAAATTGTTGATACGCAGTCAAAATCCGAAGAAATGTCCGCCAAAGCCGTTACCGGTGAAGCCAACATTGTTGACGTTGTTCAGGCAGTGACAGAGGCCGAGGTTGTGCTACAAACAGCGGTTGCCGTGCGTGACCGTGTGATTGGTGCTTACCAAGAAATTATGCGCATGCCGATCTAAGGCTTAGGCCTCTGGCCGTAATATCCCGCTTTATCATCAATGAGAGTAGCGTAATTTGGAAAAAGTTGATGCGCAATTGCGATAAATGAATCTGCATCAGCCTGCATGTGATGCCGGCGCTCGGAATACCCTTCTAACATATCAGACAGTCTATGGCATATGAATTCATGGCGCATTTCTGGCGACACTTCGTTCAATTCCGGCATATGCGGAAAAACAGGATAGACACCACGCATGGCAAATTCACGGTAGAGAAGCATTTGCCTTTGGATCATTCCTAATTGCGTATTAAGAATATGTTGGCCTTTTTCTTCCATCCGGGCATGTTGCAACTTGATAAAGGGGATGACTTCTTCTGTATGTCCAAGAGGAATATAATAAGTTTTTGGAATATAGTGTGAGTGGCGCTCCATGATTATCGGTAACTGCGCTTTTGTGCCGGTAATATTGGCGAAATGAACCTCATTTTCAACTGTTACAGCCATACTCCTTCTCATAGCTTTGGCTTGTTTTTCCAAGTGAGAGGACAAAGACACCACTTCATTGCGTTGGTCACCCGCAATATGCTTTAGAAATCTCAAAAGCTTTATGCCATCTAATAAATATTCCCTGTAGCCCGCCAGAAGGCCGAATTGGGCCATGTGAATGTCATAGATCTGTTTTTGACATTGTGTTTCTAATTCACGAACATTTGAAACAAGGCTTTGTCCCTCGTTAAAGGTAAAGCCATGCCACTGGTCATCCGGAATGGCATCAAATTCCGGTGCATCAAATTCTTTGTTTTTAAAAGCGGTTAGACAAATTTTCGTAAAAACGAAAGTGGCGTATGGATTTAATGGTGGGTAATCCACCCAATTTGCGAAAGTTTGGTGAAGCGATGCGGATGCCATTCCTTCTCTTTAACCTTTGATATGCATTACGTCAATACTTAAAAACCGTTTGAATCGTTTCTTGTTTGTAAGGGCATTCCCATGCATACTGATTATTATGAATGAAGCAGAAATCGTTGGCTTGGCTCAAAATGCTATTCTCATGATCATACAAATCGGTGTGCCTGTTATGATGGTCGGGCTGGTTGTTGGTTTGATTGTGGCGTTGTTTCAGGCCTTGACCCAAATTCAGGAAATGACTTTGGCATTTGTGCCTAAAATCATTGCTATTTTTGCGGCAATTTTCGTTATGATGCCGACATTTTCTATCAAAATGACGGAATATATGGAGTTCTTGGCCGATGTCATTATTGCCGGCAATCCCGGTGGGGGGTAAGCCGCAATGCAGTCCCTTCTTGAAGAATTTGTTCTTAATCAAATTATTATCTATATCCTGACTTTTGCACGTGTTGGGACAACTTTGATGTTGATGCCCGGCATTGGTGACGGGTTTGTGTCGCCGAATGTCCGGATACTGTTTGCATTATCATTTGCCGTTGTTTTGGCGCCTGTGTCTGCGCAATATTTACCTGAGGTCACAAGCAACGGCATGTTAATACAATTGATTATTTCAGAAATGGTCATTGGATTATTGATCGGCACAGTTGCCAGAATTTTTGTTGCTGCTCTTGATGTTGCGGGGATGCTGATTTCCATGAGTATTGGTACGGCAAACGTGATGTTGTTTAACCCCCAATTTGCCTCTCAAGGGTCGTTGGTCGGGGTGTTTTTATCTATCACAGGTGTGATGCTTTTATTCGCAACAAATCTACACCACATGTTGATTTACGGCATTGTCAGTAGTTATCAAGCTTTCCCTGCATCTGAAGGTATTCCCCTTGCGGGGGGCATGGCTCAGATAATCGCCAAAGCCGTTTCAGACAGCTTCGCAATTGGGTTTTACATGGCCGCGCCATTTATCATTGTAGCGCTTTTCCTATATATTGCGATGGGTGTTTTGGGACGTCTGATGCCGCAAATTCAGGTATTTTTGATTGCACTCCCTCTTCAACTGACGCTGGGTGCGATTGTCTTTTTCATGGTTATTTCTGCGATGATGCTTTTTTGGTTATCGCATTATGACGAGGCTCTTCAGTTATTCTTTAGATCGATATGATAGGCTTAGATCATGGCAAATGATGAAGATGACTCACAAAAAACCGAAGAACCCACCGCAAAAAAATTGGAGGATTCCCGAAAGAAAGGTGAAGTTCCACTCAGTAAAGAGATGAATAACTGGGTCATGCTATTGGTGGGGACGATTGTTTTATTATCTTTGGGCGGGACAATGATGGCCTCTATGGCAGATACCTTTAAAACGCTTTTGATCAATAGTTTTCAATTACATGGCGCATCAGGGGGGATCGGTAAGGTTTTGCGAGAATTATTCATGGATGTTGCGGCAGCTTTGTTTGTCCCTATTATCATATTCATCATTGCGGCCATTGGTGCGGGAATTATTCAGGTTGGCCCTATGATCGCTCCCGAGAGCATTAAGCCAAAGCTGAGCAAAATATCACCGATTGCGGGGTTTAAACGTCTGTTTTCCATGCGGTCAATTTTTGAATTCGTTAAGGGTATATTGAAAATAAGTATTGTTGCGGCAATTAGCGTGATTTTGCTCTATCCTTTTTTTCAATCGATTGACCATTATGTTGGGCTGCCTCTGCCGCAGATTTTGGATGAATTCTGGGCCTTATTGTTCCGCATGATGGCAGGAGTTTTGATTGTTTTGTTTGTTCTGGCCGTTCTAGATGTCCTTTACCAACGAATGGAGCATATGAAAAAAATGCGGATGTCTCGTAAAGAGGTGAAAGACGAACACCGTCAAACAGAGGGTGACCCGCATATCAAGGCCAAGTTAAGACAATTACGGATGCAAAAAGCACAACAAAGGATGATCCAATCCGTTCCTGATGCAACGGTTGTTATTACAAACCCAACTCATTACGCGATCGCCTTAAAATATGATGGTGATACGATGGATGCGCCGCTTTGTGTTGCGAAAGGGGTGGATAAAGTCGCTGCCCGTATCCGTGAGATCGCCAGGGAAAATGATGTTGAATTGGTTGAGAACAAGCCTTTAGCTCGCGCTCTCTATGACACTGTAGAAATTGATGAAACTATCCCGATGGAGCACTACCAGGCTGTGGCTGAAATTATATCCTATGTTTACCGCCTCAAAGGCAAATTAAAATAATCTTTCCGCCTGTTTGGGGAATATGGCATGATCAAAATAATGATCGATCTGCTCTCACCTGACACCCTTTTTCTTGGATTAGGTCTTGGAACGCTTGCCGTAGGCGGGTGGCTCTATGCGACTGTGTATCGAAAACAATATCGTGACAGAGAGATTTTAAACGAGATTTTTTTGGGATCGACCTCTGCGAGGTTGGTGACTGATATCCAAGATCGAACGCTTTTTTATAACCCTGCGTTTGAAGATTTATGTGATGAAGATCAAAAACCGACTCTGAACGTCATCCGCGATTTATTTGCCAGTAAAGGCGACCAAGATATTATCGATCGTTTTGAATCTCTTGTCCAAAACGCCATGCGCGGCCACGAAGATGCGATGGAGGCCGAGACAATTTCGCCGAGAGGGGAAAAGCGCTGGTTTCGTTTGTCGGGACAACCGGTTGCAGGATGGCTGGGAACGGTTCATTGGCGTCTTGACAATATAACGGATCGCCGCTCGGTCGAGATGGTTATTCGACAAGAACGCGAAAAACTGGTCGATTTTACTGATCATGCCCCTGTTGGGTTTTATGCCATGGATGAAAATGGACGATTTACCTTTATTAACGCGACATTGGCAAGATGGTTGGGTAGTGACATTGACTCTTTGCTTGGGGGCGGAACACTGCATTCGTATCTAGAAAATCCGCCAAAATCCGCAAACCCCTATGATATAAAAGCCGGCGGCGGCGCAAGACAGGTTGCAGAGGTCAAAATAAAAGGCCCTGCGGGACGGGTCTTTGATGCGTCTATTAATCAGTCTATCGTGATTGAGGCCGAGGGGCGCGTTCGCGTGCGCGGTGTTGTCCATGATTTAACGTCTGAGCGTGAAATGACCCAGGCGTTAAAAGATTCTGAAGATCGTTTCCGCATTTTTTTCCATGAATCGCCGATTGGTATCGCTATGATTGACCCATCAGGTATAATTTCCGATACCAACCAAATGCTGTCTGATTTAGTCAATTTACAACCATCCGACATTGAAGGACATGAATTCATTGAATTTGTGTCAGAGGCTGATCAAGAAAAAGTCAAATCACTGATGAGCGATGTGCGTCACAAAAAAATAACGACAGATCCTGTGGATATTGAAATGGTCTCTGACCGATCAGGTAGTCCTAAAGCAACCAAAATTTATGCAAGTCCACTGAAGGGAAACAATGTCGCCATCAGGGTTTTTGACCGCACGGAGCAAAAAAATCTTGAAGAACAAGTTAATCAATCGCAAAAGATGCAGGCCGTAGGCCAATTAGCGGGCGGGGTTGCGCATGATTTTAACAATCTTTTGACCGCAATTATCGGGTTTTGTGATTTATTACTGCTGCGCCATAAACCGGGCGACCCGTCCTTTGGCGATATTCAACAAATTAAACAAAATTCAAATCGTGCATCCAATTTGGTAAGGCAGCTTTTAGCGTTTTCACGTCAACAACAATTGAATCCCAAGGTTTTGGACATTACAGAGACATTGACTGAACTATCGCACCTTGTGCGTCGTTTGATCGGTGTTCAAATCGAGCTGGAGCTTCATCATGGAAGTGATTTGCACCATGTCAAAGTTGATGAAGGACAATTTGAACAAGTGATGATCAATCTGGCTGTAAACGCTCGTGATGCAATGGATGGTAAGGGCCATTTGGAAATAAGCACAGAAAATATCACTTTGAAAAAATCCAAATCTGTAATGAATGACACAATCCCCGTGGGGCATTGGGTTGCCGTTCATGTTAAAGACACCGGCTGCGGCATAGATGATGGGACTTTACAGCGCATTTTTGAGCCATTTTTTACAACCAAAAAGGTTGGGGAGGGGACGGGACTTGGTTTATCAACAGTCTATGGCATTGTGCGTCAAACAGGCGGGTATATTGATGTCGAGAGCGTGAAAGATAAAGGTACGACATTTTCTGTTTATTTGCCTAAATATGTTCAGACCGATGAAGAT
>CAJXOI010000049.1 GCA_913057885.1 uncultured Micavibrio sp. | reverse complement strand
CCTTTATGGGTTATTTTTGCCTTACTGGCCGGGGGGATGTTGCTTGGCCTGTTGGGAATGATTATCGCGGTACCGGTTGCGGCCATCATTGCAGTTCTTTTTCGTCATGGTATTGATGTTTATAAATCGGGATCTTTTTATAAAGGCAAAAAGTAATGGGTCGGCAAATTCCATTATCTTTTCCCGTTAGCGAATCTTATAGCGGCAATGATTTTTTAACCTTACCATGTAATGAGGATGCTATGGCATGGATTGATCGTTACCCCAATTGGTCTTATCCCGTGCTGATCATATATGGCGAAAAAGGGTGCGGAAAAACCCATTTATTGAGGCTATGGCAAGCACAGGCGCAAAATAGTGATGTGGCCATTGATGATGCGCACAACTTATTTGGCGATCACAAGCTGGAAGAAGAGCTTTTTCATCAATTCAACCAAGCCAAAGAAAATGAAACGCGCGTGCTCATGACAATGACGACAAATGTGGCGAGTCAGAATATCCTTTTGCCAGACTTGGCCTCGCGATTAATGGCTGCGCCCCAGGTGGAAATCACTTCCCCGGACGAGACCGATTTGCGGGCTATTTTGGTGAAATTATTTCATGATCGTCAAATTACTGTGGAACCGGGCGTCATTGCTTACATCGTTCCAAGGATTGAGCGTAGTTTTTCCGCAGCAAGAACGCTGGTACAAAAAATCGACGAAGGCGCATTAGCGGAAAAGAGATCTGTTACGGTGCCGTTGGTGAGTGGAATCTTGAAAGGCTCTGACTACGTTACTGTCTTAGGCGTCGGGGCTGCGGGTTGTCGTCTAAATCATGTGTAGGTCTTTCATAAACGTCTTGGTATGTCTCCAGCCTCCTTGCTTCGAACGGCAATCCTTTTTCAACGCCATCGCCCCTGAAAAAGGCATAGCCATTGTACCGTTTAAATGCCTCTTTCGCTAATTCACGATCAGGGACGGAATCTCCGAATATAATGGGTGTTCGCCCTGCAAAGTTAGGGTGTTGCATAATGCGATCCAAAGATTTTTCTTTTGCAAATCCTGAGGCTTTTATTTCAATGGCGTCGCGCCCGCTGTCATCAACGTAGAAAGCAGAATTATCATTGAAATGCATGAGTATGGTTCTTGCAATCTTTGCAATGGGATCTCTTAAGCATTCATGTTCGCCAAAAACGATAGCAATGCCAGCTTCCTTTTCCTCGACTATTACCGCAGGATTGTGGCCTTTTCGAAGGGTGGTACTGTCTTCGGTCATGTTTACACCCTGTTTTTTTAGATCAAGGCGAATGTGTGGAGCGACAATTTCGCTAAAAAAAGGCGGAGCGATATTATCGGGAGTGCCATGGGCATCAAGGCGAAAAATCGCGCCATGTTCACTGACGCAGGGGAAGCCGGGCAAAAATGTTTCCACATCTATGGATCGACGATCGCTATTTGTGACCAAGGCAATGGCGCCATCAAGAACGTCATGCAAACTCCAAAATAATTGTTGGTGATTTGTTGTAATGACACGATGTGTTGATGGAACGAAGTTTTCATCAACATCCAGTAGGAGACAAGTTTTTTTATAATGCACACCCATTACACTATTTTGCATAGCACAAACACTTTATGTTTAATTATTGTTGATAACAGTTATAATTCAGTTCAAACACACAGATCAAGCTTTATTGTTGATAAAAGTTAAAAGGAAGTATAAAGATGACGCCAGATAGAAGCGGATTTCCGAGGGAGGGTTTGGAGAGAGTGGTAAGAGAGAATCTTGATAATTATGTTGAAGGCGCATATGACGTGAGGCCATGGGGACGGTGGGATGCGCTGTCCGTAAAGGTTGAAAATGATGTTGTTGTCGAATGCGAAAAACGGATCACCGTGAATCCGACACCGATGGGTATATTGTCACTGCAAATGCATGAACAGCGGGATGAGGTTTGGACCGTTGAAAAAGGCACTTTAACAGTTCTTTTGAATGGTGAAAAAATCACCGTCGGTGAGGGTAATCAAATTTTTATTCCCCGTGGCGCAATCCATTGTATGGTTAATGAAACAAATGAACCTGTTATTGTGCACGAAATTCAAAGAGGGATTTGCCGCGAGGCCGACAACCATCGTTTGGAGGACGCGCATGGACGTAAAGATGATGTTAATGACAATGTTCATGCCGATACGTTCTTAAAAACTATGGCAAGCCGTCATGAGGCTGGTGACGATAAGATTGAGGGTGATAAATTGATGGATATTTTCATGAATGAGAAACCATCAGAGAGAAAAACCAGCTTTGTTGCTATCCTTACACAGTCACGGGAAGCGTACGCACCATTTGCAAAAGTGGTTGCGAATTATAATCATCAACCAGTATCTGTAGGTAAAAAATGCGGATAGGAATTGATTTTGGCGGGACAAAGACAGAGGTCATCGGGCTGAATTCCCGCAACGGGAAAGAACTGTATCGCCATCGTATTCCGACCAAAAAAGATGACTATGAAGGACAGGTCAAAAATTTTGTTGATCTGGTGTTAATGGCCGAGGAAGCCACGGGGCAGGCTGGTACGGTTGGTATGGCCATGCCGGGGTCCCTGTCACCAAAGGATGGCACGGTCAGAAATTCCAATGCTCTGTTCATGACTGGTAAGCCGTTGAAGTAAGATTTGGAAAAGGCATTGGGCCGGGAGGTGCGCATTGAAAATGATGCTAATTGTTTTGTCGTGTCCGAAGCCACAGACGGTGCCGCAGCAGGAAAAGATTGTGTCTTTGGCGTAATCATTGGCACAGGTTGTGGCGGTGGTTTTTACATCAATGGCAAGGTTGTTCGCGGCGCCAATGCAATTGGCGGCGAATGGGGTCATAACCCTTTGCCGTTTCCGCGTGTTTATGCGCCGGATGGCATTCAATCAGATATGTTTACGCGTGGACGCGCCGAACAAAAAGAAGGACTGCCTGAATATGTGACCGATGATATTGCATGGGCAGAATATCCCGGCGAGGTATCCTATTGCGGGCGGCGCGGCATGATGGAGGAATGGGTCAGTGGTACGGGGTTAAAGATGGATTACGCCCGAGTGACAGGGGAAGACATGTCGACCCATGATATTGTCGAAAATGCCACCCGCGGCGAAGAAAAAGCCGTTGCCGCGATGGAACGATATTGTGATCGTCTGGCGCGTGGGTTGGCCTATGTTGTGAATATTATCGATCCCGATGTCATTGTTTTGGGCGGCGGGATGAGCAATGTTGATTACATCTATAAACGTGTGCCTGAAATATGGGGCAATTATATTTTTTCTGATGTTGTTTATACTCAGTTAAAACCCCCTCGTCATGGAGATTCCTCTGGTGTTCGCGGTGCGGCGTGGTTATGGCCTAAAGAAGATTAACGCCGACCTTCAAAAAATTCTGACAGAATTTTATGGCATTCTTGCTCCATAACACCACCAATGACCTCGGGTTTATGGTGGCATTGTGGATGTGAAAAAATTTTTGGCCCATGATCGATTCCACCGCTTTTTGGGTCATAGGCACCATAAACAACCTTGCGAATTCGGGCATTTGAAATGGCGCTGGCACACATGGGGCAAGGTTCCAAGGTCACATATAAATCATGATCGGGAATGCGTTGTGCATTTAATTGCCTGCATCTCTCGCGAATGACATTGATTTCCGCATGGGCGGTTGGGTCGGATTGTGTGATTGTTAAATTCCCTGATTGAGCAACAATTTCACCTTCATAAACTAATACTGCGCCAATCGGCACTTCATCTCTCTCATGGGCGATCATTGCTTGTTTGATTGCCGACTCCATCGGTGATATAGATTTGTTCATGAATGATAAATCGCATAAAGGCGACAGAATTGCAAAGGTTATGGCGAGGGCGGGGCTTTGTTCCCGTCGAGATGCTGAGAAATGGATTGAGGCCGGACGCGTCAGCGTGAATGGAAAGGCAATATCATCACCCGCATTAAACGTGTTGCCATCGGATAAAATCATTGTTGATGGAAAGCCAGTGAGTAAAGAGGGCATGCGCGAGGTACGTTTGTTCCGATATCACAAACCGCGCGGGTTATTAACCACGCATAAGGATGAAAAAGGACGCTCGACCGTTTTTGAAAATTTGCCTGCCAACCTTCCTCGGCTGATTTCTGTTGGACGATTGGATATGAATTCCGAAGGATTACTGCTTTTGACCAATGATGGGGAGTTGTCCCGTCATCTTGAAATGCCTTCGACCGGATGGACACGGCGGTACAAGGTTCGCGCCTATGGTCACATCACACAGGATAAACTGGATGGTTTGAAAAAGGGTGTGACCATTGATGGGGTGAAATACGCGGGAATTGAAGCATCATTGGACAAACAGCAAGGGGACAATGCCTGGATGAGTTTTACCCTTAAAGAGGGCAAAAATCGTGAAATCAGAAAAGTATGCGAGCATTTGGATTTACAGGTCAATCGTCTGATCCGCCTGTCTTATGGTCCTTTTCAGTTAGGCCAATTAAAGGAGGGCGCGGTCGAGGAAATATCACAAAAAAATCTGCAGGAACAAATACCAGGGCTTTTTCAATCATGAGAATTACTGGCGGACAGTATAAAAATCGAAAATTATTTGTACCTGAAGGTAAAGATGTGCGCCCGACGTCCGATCGTATGCGGCAGTCTTTATTTAACATGTTAAATCACTCACCTTGGGCTGAGCCTTTTCAGTTTGAGGGGGCGCGGGTTTTGGATCTTTATTGCGGGACAGGTGCGCTTGGGCTTGAGTCATTATCACACGGGGCGAAACATTGCCTGTTTATTGATACGGACATTCATGCGGTTCAACGTAACACGGCGTTTTTGACAAATGATCAATTTCGCGTGGTAAAGGCAAATGCCCTGAAATTTGGAAAGGGGGCGGGGGATATTAGCCTTGTTTTTATGGATCCGCCCTATCGTCAGGATATGGTAGAACCTACGATCAATAATTTAATTGACCAAAACTGGTTGGCGGATGGTGCGTTGGTGATTGTTGAAACCGAACGGAGTCTTGCGCTTACAACGCAGCTTAACCGAATAGAGGTTAAAGATCAGGGGCAATCCAGCTTACAGATCTTCACCTATAACACCAAAGCTTAGAAGGCTGAGGAGTGTGACTCCCAAAATGATGCGATAAATGACGAAAGGCGCCATCGATCCTTGCCTTGCAAACCATTTCATCATCGTCCAAATTGCGGTATAAGCGGCAAAAAATGAAAGCACAATGCCAATGCCTATCATCGCCATAAAATCATTGGATAAGGAGCTGTCTTGAAAAACATCAATGCCCATAAGGATTCCTGCGGCGGAGATCGTTACCATCCCCATCAGAAGTGACATGCGTGCGGATTCTGTTCGAGAATGCCCCATGAAACGCCCTGCGGTCATTGTGATTCCGGAACGGCTAACGCCGGGGATCAAAGCCAGAACTTGAAAAATACCGTAAAGGAATGCCGTTTTTATTGTGAAATCATGAATGGTTTCACTGGATTGCGGGCGTTTGTCCGAGATATACAACAACACCCCAAATAACAAAGTCATCCACCCGATGATATGTAAGGAATCAAAAATCGTCATATTAAAGGAATAGAGCGCAAAACCGGCAATAACAATGGGGATAGAGGCAATAGAAATCAACATTGTTTGATGCGCGTTTGATGTCTGAATTTTGCCCGTTAAAATATCAAAACCGCCGTAAACCATGTCAATAAAATCACTTTTGAAATACAAAATTACGGCTAACAATGTGCCGACATGTACAGCAATATCCATGCGTTTTTCATCCAGATCATCAAGTTCGCCATTCATGATTTCATGAACCAGAACCAGATGCCCACTCGAGCTGATGGGAAGAAACTCGGTGATCCCTTGAATAATGGCGAGAACAAAGATGGGCAAAAGAATCATAATGTTGCAATTTTAATCGAAAATACTGTATATCTAAAGCTATGAAAGTTAATTATAGCGAATTAATGAAGAAGTTGGGCGTGGGACGTGACCTCAATGTTTATGAGACGCAACCTTGGCTGACCTATGATGCTGAGCGTAATATGACATGTGAGGCCGAAGTTCGCTGTAATCATGATAAAACAATTATCGAAGCAGAAATGCAATTTATGCCTGATACACCTATGGACGGAAAACCGCCTGTCGAGCAGGTTTGTGTCATAAAGGCCGAACAATATAAAAGATTAAATAATGAATATACTGTTGTATCATGCATCATTCAAGGTAAGGAATGGCAGGGGGAATTTTATGATTGGGAGACCAAATCATGCAATTTCTTCCGTGCGTGTGTGAGCGAGATTCGTAAAGATAAAATCCCCGATGTCGAAGCCATTTTGAAAAAAGAAATGAAAGAGTCCTCATTTTATGGAGCTGGACAAGGCGACGGGTCCAACAAGCAACGCAAAATTAATGCATCACAATTGATGTATGATCGCAAGGGTATAGGGGCCGGATTTTAAAACCACCC
>CAJXOI010000048.1 GCA_913057885.1 uncultured Micavibrio sp. | reverse complement strand
AAATGTAATATGCACCTCGACAAGGGGGCGAACATCAAATAATTCCCTAAAATAGCGCTTGGCATAGGATATAATTTTTTCTTCCAACGGTTTTTCCTTGCGTCTCTCCTTGGCGGGCATCTTATCAATGGCTCGTTCAATGTAAGATTCAAGATCTTCAAAATGTTTCTGATCGCGTTCGGTGTCCATATCGAATAATCCCAATGTTGAAACCTGCATATCCAATATATCGTCATCAACAAGGTCAAAAACAAGGGATACAAAAACAGAACCGTTAAAACTCATTTTCCGGCGTTGGGAAACCGCGGCATGATCAAGGTCGACAATACGGTCAAAATCAACAACCATCAGGCCGGATTCAACAAATCCCTTTGTTGTTAAATTTCCGTCCTTATCAATCTCAATAATCTGACCGTTTTCAGGGGTTATGGCGTTATCATGCAATTGCGCCTGTGCGGCTTGTTGCAACCTCTCACCATGAACGGCAATCAGAGATTTCGGCCGCACCCATGACAGCATCTTTTCAATTTCACCGCGCCTTGGGTGGCCTGACACATGGATGATATCCCCTGCATTATCAGGGTCAATAACATGCACACCGCCATCCAATAACATATTCTTCATATCAATGATGGATCGTTCATTACCGGGAATTGACCGAGCCGAGAAAAACACAGTGTCGCCACGTGAGAATTGAATACGCGGATGCATACCACGCGCAATTTTTGCAAGGGCCGCGCGCCCCTCCCCCTGAGAACCCGTAACAATATAAACGATTTTATTGGCGGATATTTTTTCCGCATCATCCATATCGATAAAATGCATATCATCAGGGATATAACCGCTTTGCCTTGCATTATCGACCATGTTTGCCAATGACCGCCCCGCCAAACACACCTTGCGCCCATTTGCCTTAGCCGCATTATAAATACCAATCACGCGTGAAATATTTGATGAAAATAATGTGACCGCAATACGCCCGCCACAATCTTTGAATAATTTGGTAAAGGATGGCTCCACTTCGGACTCCGAGGCGCTGAAACCATCTACAGGGGCATTTGTACTATCCCCGACATAGGCCAATATCCCCTCATCTCCCAGCTTTTTAAAGGCGTCCTCAGATGTTGGCTTACCTATAACCGGTTTAGGGTCCAAATTCCAATCCCCACTGTGTAAAACAGTCCCTATTGGTGTTGTGATCGCCATGGCGTAGGCCTCGGGGATTGAATGCGCCACAGGAACAGGATGAATATCAAAATTACCAATCTGCATATCGCCTTCAAATTCTATAATTTCTGGCGTGGCATTCATGGGCGGGTATTCCGCAAATTTGCGACGCAAAACACAGGCCGCAAAGAGGGACACATAAATCGGACATTTTAATTTAGGCCAGACACGCGCAACAGCACCAATATGGTCCTCATGAGCATGAGTGATAATAAGCGCCAAAAGATTATCACATTGTGCGGCAATAAATTTTGGGTCGGGCAACAACACATCGACGCCCGGTAAGCGTTCATCCGCAAAGGCCAAGCCGCAATCAAAGGCAATCCATTTGCCGTCATATCCATAAAGGTTAAAATTCGCACCAAATTGGCCACACCCCCCTAGCGGAAGAAATGTTATCGCGTCTTTGACAGGTTTGTAATGATTAGGGTCTTTGCTCATGCCACCGACTTTAACGAGTCGTCTATGAAATTCATAGAATGAATTTTCTTTAACCCCTCTAAAGTCAGATCATGGTCCACATGATTTATTTTTGTCGTGCCATCCGCAAATGTTGGGGCAAGTCCGCCTGTTGCAATAACCGTTGGTTTTGCACCTAATTCCGCCTCCATTCGATCGATAATCCCTTCGATCATCGCGATATACCCCCAATAAAGGCCGGATTGCATGGCGTTTACGGTGCTATTGCCAATAACACTGTCTGTTTTTTGAACACTGACTTTCGGCAAGGCCGCCGCGGCTCGGTGTAACGCATCCACAGACAGGTTAATCCCAGGCGCAATCACGCCCCCGCAATAAGCACCATTCCCATCAACCACATCAAATGTCGTGGCCGTCCCAAAATCAATAATCACACATGGCAGGCTATATTTTTCCTTTGCCGCGATAGCATTGACCAAACGATCCGCGCCAACCTCTTCAGGCTTTGGCATATTGATCGTTAACCCTAAATCTATGGCGGGCGATTTAACGAAATGCGGCGTTACGTTGAAATATTTCGTACAAAGGCGATCCAAATTAAAATTCGCGTCCGGAACAACAGAGCTAATCAGCGCAAAGGATATATCGTCAAAAGCGATGTTGTCATGCTTAAGCAATGGAATAAGCCAAGATGCATATTCATCTGCCGTTCGCGATGCATCGGTTTTACAACGCCATGTGGTGTGTTCACCATCACTGTAAACAGCGAACACGATATTAGTATTTCCGCAGTCAATGGCTAGGAACATTGATTAAAACGTCAGTGATCTTAATGATTTGGCAGTATGCGAAGACCCTAACCATTGATATAAGGGTCGATTAGAAGTGATATTCACGGGCTCTCCAACTTCAGGCAGTTCGATAACTTGATCTTTAAATATAAAGCGATCATCATACCCTTCAAGTGTTACAATCGATGTCCCTCTGAATACCGAAGCATGTTCAACGACACCCTGAATATCATAATCATTAACACGGTCATACGCACCAAGTCCAATGCTGAATACAGTTGCAGCAGCAGCAACACACATCATAAATTTGTCTTTAGGCTCCGCCTTTTTGAAAAATTCCATTTTTTACCCTTCCCAGTTAATTATATCCGACGATGAAATTTTCATTTCTTCATCATTGTTAGACTTTAGAATTAAAAAGCCATCACTGTCAATATTATGAAATTTCCCAGTATGTGACCTGTCTTTCAAATTGGCCTGAATATCTTCACCCAATTTATAGGCGCGTTTCATCCACAGCTCACGAATTGTTATAAATCCATCCCTCTCCCAAAGGGTGAAAAACTGTTCAATTTGCGCCAAAAACAAATCCCGAAAATCATTGATGGAAATATCTATTATATCTTGAATTTTGGCGCGATCATCAGGGCATATTTCAATATTCACACCCGTGCCGACAATGACAAAGTCATTATGCCCCTCGATCAAAATTCCCGCCAGTTTTCTCCCATCAATCAATACATCATTTGGCCATTTTAAAACGTAATTCTTTATCCCACACTCTTCACATGCTTTGCCTAAGGCCACGGCCATCACAAAAGATAACTGCCCCCAATATTGCTGTGATGTCTTTGGCCTCAAAACAATAGATTGATAGAGATTTCCCTTGGGAGAGAGCCATGCATTACCACGGCGTCCACGCCCCCCTGTTTGTTCCCCCCCTTGAATGACAAGTCCATGGCGCGGATTATCCCGTGCAATGTCCATAGTGCTTGCAACCGTTTCATAATAGTGCACATCAAACATGGTTTAGTTGAGGGAGAGTGCGGCCTGCGTCGCCTCGTAATATAGCCTATCAGGGAAAAGAATATACCCAATAACAAAGACCATAGTTGGAATGGATACCCACCTTGCAATATAAGTTGATTGAATCTTGAAGTTATCTGAAGATGGCTGGTCAAAAAACATAATTTTGATCAATTTCAGGTAATAATATGCCGCGACTACAGAAGTTACCAACCCCACAATGGCCAATACATAGTATCCTGCTCCAATCACGGCCTTGAACACAAACAGTTTTCCAAAAAAACCTGCCAACGGTGGTATACCTATCATGGACAATAATAAAAATGCCAATGAGTATGAGACAGATTTTGATTTTTGAGATAACCCGGCAAAGTCTGATAATTTTACCGCGGCAATGTCATTTTTATCACGCACAGTAATAATCAGAGCAAATATCCCCGCCGTCATCATAAAATAAATCGCCATAAACATGAGCGTTGCGGTCACGCCGGTTAAACCACCGGCAATAAACCCTAATAAGGCAAAACCTATATTCCCTATGGAAGAATACGCCATTAAACGATAGATATTTTTTTGCGCCAGACCCGCAAATGCACCAACAACCATAGACGCAAGCGATAAAACATAAATAATTTGAACCCAATCGGATTCGATTTCACCAAAAACGGAAAAGAGTAAACGGCCAAGTAAGGCAACAGCGGCAACCTTTGGTGCCATGGCAAAAAATGCCGTCACACATGCTGGTGACCCTTGATAGACATCGGGTGTCCACATATGAAATGGCACTGCCGAAATTTTAAAGGCAATTCCAACAAGGACAAACACAAACCCGATAATCAACGGCATTGAAATTTCTGCCCCCTGCTCCATCGCAATAATATCGGCAATTAATGGAAATGATGTCGTGCCGGTAAACCCGTATATCAGTGAGATACCAAACAACAACATTCCGGATGATAACGCGCCAAGGATGAAATATTTCAACCCTGCTTCGGATGAAATAAGGCTATTCCTGTTAAACGCCGCAAGAATATAAAGGGCAAGAGAGGATAATTCTAACCCAACATACAGCGTTAGCATATCATTGGCGGAGACCATAATACTTAAGCCCAGAATAGAAAGAAGGATCAAAACCGCATATTCAAAACGTCCGATTACATGCGACCGTAAATCGCGCACCCCGATAAATAGCGCCGCGATACCACCCAAAAGTATTAACACTTTCATAAACACACCATAACGGTCATAAACCATCATGTTGTTAAAAACACTCACGGCCTCGCGCGGGTTATCTTGTTGCAAGACCATCACAAGTGTTGCAACCAATACCATTGCCGCCATAACGCATATTGTGTATAAACCGCGTCCTTTAACAAAAACACCAACAACCAAAAGGGCTAGCGCAGCAATAGCCAAAAACACATCGGCACGGGCGGTGTATAAATCTGCAAAAATCATCATCTCATTCATTTTTATATACGCCCCAACCGTGTTAATTCATCTGTCGGCAAAGAAATTGTCATGTAATATGTATTCAACAATTCTTCAACCGTTGGGCCAATTCGATCCAAAATAAAGTTTGGTTGAACCCCTAGCCATATCACCAACACTGCAAGGGGGACCAAAGCCACCTTCTCGTATAAATTGACATCATTCATCGCGGCGGCGTCTTTATTCTCGACAGGGCCAAAAACAACCTGACGATACAACCACAACATATAAGCCGCGCCCAAAACCAAACCGGATGCAGCCAATGTTCCAATCAATGTGTCCACCTGAAACGCCCCCATCAGTGCCAAAATCTCCCCAACGAAACCTGATGTGCCTGGTAACCCTACAGACCCAAGCATAAAGAGCATAAAGAGCGTCGCATATTTCGGCATGTTTTTGACAATTCCACCGTAGCGGGCAATTTCACGTGTATGCATGCGGTCATAAATCACCCCGACACAAATAAACAGTGCCGCAGAAATCAAACCGTGCGAAATCATTTGAAAAATTGCCCCCTCAACACCTTGAACATTCAATGTGAATATCCCCAAAGTCACATAGCCCATATGCGCCACAGATGAATAGGCAATCATTTTTTTCATATCACTTTGCACAAGGGCGACAAGCGAAGTGTATATAATGGCAATCACAGACAACCAGAATATAACGGGTGTAAACAAATACACGGCATCAGGGAACATCGGTATGGAAAAGCGCAAGAAACCATATCCACCCATTTTCAACAGTACGCCTGCTAATATAACTGACCCCCCCGTTGGTGCCTCAACGTGCGCATCAGGCAACCATGTGTGCACAGGCCACATCGGCATTTTCACCGCAAATGATGCAAAAAAGGCCAAAAATAGCCAGAATTGCGCTGTTTGTGATGGGATATTATCCATCAAGGTGGGGATATCAGTCGTGCCATTTTCAATGAACAAATACATAAAGGCCGCCAACATCAGGACAGACCCCAACAACGTAAACAAAAAGAATTTAAACGCCGCATACACGCGCTTTGGCCCGCCCCAAACACCAATCAAAATAAACATTGGGATCAAAACACCCTCAAAGAACACATAGAACAAAATCCCATCCAAAGCACAGAATGTTCCAATCATGAGGGTTTCAAGAATAAGGAGCGCAATCACATATTCCCGCACACGGTTGGTCACGGATTTTTTACACAGCAAAATACATATTGGTGTTAATAACGCCGCCAAAACAACAAAGAAAACGGAAATACCGTCCACACCCATGTGATAGGATAGATTAAGCCCTTGAAACCATATGACCTTCTCAACAAATTGGAATTCGGGGTTGGCCCCATCAAATTGAAACAACATAATAAACGCCAACACCAAAACGGATAAGGAAACAAACCCCCCGACATTGACGGCATTAGACCTCAGGCGCTCCTGATCTTCCCCGCGCATAATCATCACCAAAAGCACACCAAGCATTGGCAAAAATGTCATCAACGTCAAAATGGGAAAATTTTCAAATATCATCTTGCGCCAAATAACCCTATTCTACTGTGAAGTGCTTTCATCTCGGCTTGTTCCTCTGGTGTACGTCCCCGAGAAATCATCACTGGAAATTCTACAGGGACATCACGACCTTCAAAGTCCG
>CAJXOI010000047.1 GCA_913057885.1 uncultured Micavibrio sp. | reverse complement strand
TAAGCTGTTTCATAGGTCCAAATACGGGATCGCAGGCATCCATCATTTCCCGCATGTGTCTCCAGTCCATAAAACCGAAAAACAGGGCTCCGTCCTTACAATGACTTGCCGCAATCGAAAATGCAGCATTTAAAAAGGCTGTAAATTCTTCCGGAGACATTTCACCGGCAGCCATTGCGAATTCTCTGTGGTCATCACTCAGTCTGATATGACCGGCTGTCGGAACATTGTAAGGAGCATCGGTGATTACCAGACGAATGAGATCGCTGTCTATCAAATTATCAACGGCCTTTTCGTCAAGACAGCTTCCGCACAACAGACGATGTTTGCCAATTAACCAAAGATCACCTTCTCGTGATACAGCTGTAACATTTTCAATATCTTCAGCCTGCAGTTCCTGTTCATCAGGGATACCGGACCGCTCTAGCTCAGTTTCAAGATTATTATATACTTTATCAACTTCCCAATTTTCAAACCCGAAATCCATCAATTGATATTCGTCTTCTAGAAATTCGAATTCACATTTCAGAATGTCGTAATCCCAACCAGACTGCGTTGCCAATTGGTTATCACGTATAATCAGTGATCGCTTCTGTTTCTCGGTCAATCCCCGTAAAATCCTTACAGGAATGAAATTTAGCTTAAGACGCTTAGCCGCTAGCCACCTAGCAACACCGCTGATAATACGACCGTGCTCATCGCATGTGACCGGATTTGTGAAATCAACATCTTTGATTGATTTTGCTATCAAATCGATTTGATTCTCATCATGCGTACGGGCATGTTTGTAGTGCAATACTAGCTTATCAGGATGCATTTTTGTCAAATGCATGTCGTGTTTTTGCACAACAGGTAAATTTGTTTTCTTTTTGGTGGGCTTAGACATGTTTCACCTCCCATGGATTTCTAATATTGGATTGTTGCCATTGAATCATGTGCGCAGTGTCACAGGCTGCATACATGAAGAGCTCTTTTTCACGCTCGCTGGCATTTTCGATTATTATGACGGGGATTTCATTGAACCCCAATGCTTCGACCGCCATAAAAACAGCATGACCATCGAGGATGGTCAGATTCTCATCAACGATAATTGTGGGGTAGTAACCAATCTCGTCTATCGTATGAATCAGATAGACAACTTTTTCTTCTGTCTGAATCTTAAGGTGATTGGGGTTGTGTTTGAGGTCAGCAACTTTAACCACTTTTATAAGTGGCATATGAGTGAAAAGTTTTTTTGTAAATTGATTAATTTTAGACACAGTAATCCTCCTTCCAAATCAATTTAAAGTTTCCTATAAATTGAAATAGAGGAGGCATCAGATGCGTCTGAAGCTCCGGTCACGGTTAGTAAATGTGACCTCTATCTCAGTAATTTAATCATAGCACGATTCTAGTTTTTAATTGCAAGAACTAATTTCAAAAAAATTTTCTTGATGTTTTGTCGTTGATAATGGCTAATAAATTATGACCATATCTTCGCTCTCTAAATCTCAATATATTAAAGGCTTACAATGCCCGAAGAAGCTGTGGTTGTATCGAAATCGCAAAGATCTATCTCCTGAAATTGATAGTGCAAAACAGGCCAAATTTGACACAGGGCACGAAGTTGGCGAATACGCAAAAAAGATTTTTTCTAATCTTAAGGCCGCTGAAATTGATAATGAACATTGGGATATAGATGGTGCAACCGAAAAAACAGAACAGTTTATCGCAGATAAATGTGCTGTGTTATTTGAGGCAACAGCCAAACATCCAATCAGTGGGCATTATTCACGAATTGATATTTTAAAGCAGTCTGATGATGGTCAATCGTGGGATATGATTGAGGTGAAAAGTTCAACATCAGTAAAAGACTACCATCTTGATGACATAGCCTTTCAATATTATGTTTTTAGCAGTGCAGGATATAAAATAAATCGGTGTTATATTGCCGTTATTAACAATCAATATATTCGAGAAGGTGACATTGATCCTGAGCAATTATTAAAATTTGAAGATGTCACAGATATTGTGCTGCCCAGACAACAAACCGTTCATGAAACTGCCTCACAACTTGAATATGTTTTACAAAGAGATAGTGAGCCGAGCGTTACAATTGGCAAAAAATGTTTTGACCCGCATGAATGCGACTTTAAAGACTATTGCTGGAAAAATGTTCCCGAATATTCGACTTTTGATGTTTTAACGAAATCAAAAGCAGAACAGCTTGCACCGCAATTTGGGTATGAAATTTCGCAGTTACCTCACCAGCACTGGCCAAACGGTGTCAAAAGACAAGATATAGAGGCATATATCAATGGTAAGATCATTGTTGATAGAGAGGTTATAAAAAGATTTTTAGACCCACTTCAATATCCGCTATATTTTCTAGATTATGAAACCATCGGGCCTGCTGTTCCTCTTTTTGATGGAACAAAGTCATACCAAGCTGTGCCATTTCAGTACTCTCTGCACATACAAGAATCTGCTGGTGGAACTTTAAAGCATCATGCGTTTTTGTATCAAGATATCTCAGATCCACGAGAGGAGTTTATAAAATCACTCATTAATGATTGTGGTAAGACCGGAAGCATTATTGTTTATAATAAAGGCTTTGAAGCAGGAAAAAACAAAGAATTAGCGCAGCAATTTCCGCAATATTCTGATGCGTTATTGGCATTAAATGAGAGAATGATTGATCTCATGATCCCATTCAAAAATCGTTGGCTATACCACCCTAATCAAAAAAGTTCCGCCTCTATTAAAGCTGTTTTGCCAAGTTTTACGGATCTTAATTACAGCGATTTAGAGATTGGCAATGGAAGTGATGCATCGCAATTATACACGGATTTTATAAATAGTAAGCTTAAAAATAAAAAGGCCGAAAATTTATTTATAAACTTAAAGGCCTATTGCGAGCAGGATACATATGCGATGGTCTTGCTTTTGAATGCACTTAGAAATAATATAAAAAATTAAAATGCGCAAAATAGCCAATAATCGTGTTTATCCCATAATCGATCTTTTTGCAGGTCCAGGTGGACTGGGCGAAGGTTTTGCCTATCTAAAGAGAAAAAATCAGCCTGTATTTAAAACTGAGGCTTCTTTTGAGCGCGATCCGTATGCGCATCAGACCCTGCTGTTGCGGCACTTTTTCAGAACGTTTGATCCTGACAGCCCCTCAGCCGATTACTATCGCTATCTGTCAGGAGAAATTGAGCATGCGAAGCTGGCAGAGCTTTATCCTGAGCAATGGAGTGAGGCCAGATCTTCTGCCCTCCAGATTTCTCTAGGCGCTGAAACGCACGATAACGTAGAAAAGATCATAAAAAAGAAACTGAGGGGCCGAAAAAAATGGGTGCTAGTTGGCGGCCCCCCCTGTCAGGCTTATTCGCTGGTGGGTCGTTCCCGCCGGGCACATGACCCTGAATTTGAGCAGGATGAAAAACACTTTCTCTATAAAGAATATCTGAAGATCATCATTGATCACCGCCCTCCGGTCTTTGTCATGGAGAATGTAAAAGGGCTTCTTTCTGCAAAAGTCGATGGAAAGCCAGTACTGCAGAAAATTCTGGGTGACCTTGCAAAGCCAAAAGCCGCTGTAGGCAGGAAAGACAACGGCCTAAGTTACCGCCTTTATTCTCTGTCGGAAAAAGGTGAGTTTCAGGAAGAGGCCGATCCTTCATCCTTTATCGTAAAGGCAGAAGAATACGGCGTTCCCCAGGCAAGACACCGGATGTTTATCTTGGGAGTCCGGTCTGATCTGAATATTGAGCCGGAAATACTTGAAAAAGAAACAGCCCCTTCTGTTGAAAATGTGATCGGAACTCTGCCCAAAATTCGCAGTGGTATTTCAAAAGGTACGGACACGGCAGAGAGATGGCAAAATCTCATCAAAAAAACTGTCGAAAAAGCTTGGTTTAAAAAACTGGGGGCATCCAATGATGATTTTGCGCTGATTACAAAAGAAAAACTGAATGGACATACGATTTTTCCTGAAAGCCGCTCTTCTGCAGTATATAAAAAGCCAAAAAAAATGCGGTCATGGTTTGAAGATGAGCACCTGTCGGTTCTGACGGGCCATGAATCCCGGTCGCATATGGAATCCGATATTGAGCGTTACCTGTTTGCATCAACCTTTTCTCTGGCCAATGAGATATCGCCTAAACTGGCAGATTTTCCTAAACAGATTTTGCCGTTGCATAAGAATGTTGAAGAAGGCCGAGCTGGAAAAATGTTTTCAGACCGCTTTCGTGTACAGCTGCCAGGACGTGTTTCAACGACAGTGACCTCCCATATCTCAAAAGACGGACATTATTTCATTCATTATGATCCTGCGCAGTGCCGCAGCCTGACAGTCCGGGAAGCAGCCCGGCTTCAGACATTCCCAGATAATTATCATTTTGAAGGGCCACGCACATCCCAGTACCACCAGGTTGGTAATGCTGTGCCCCCGTATCTGGCCGCTAAAATAGCAGAAATTGTCGAAGACATTCTGGCTGGCATGGAGGACGAATAATGGTAACTTCCTATAAATTGCCTCCTAGCGCCTCTTCACTCTCTGAGTCCATGCGTGACTTGGGATATTCTCTTGCAACAGCCATAGCGGATATCATTGATAACAGTATCACCGCAGATGCTACAGAAATTGATGTTTTTTGTGATCTGACCAGAGATAACCCGACCCTGACAATAATTGATAATGGCCATGGAATGTCTGATGAAGAGCTTCTTGTCGCTATGAAGCATGGTGCTATTAACCCTAAACAGGAAAGACAACCTCATGACCTTGGGCGGTTTGGTCTGGGGTTGAAAACAGCTTCTTTTTCACAATGTCGACATCTGAGCGTTGCAAGCTCGAAAAACTCTGTCCTTTGTGGCGCTGAATGGGACCTTGATCTTGTGAGCAGTGAAGATGAATGGTTTCTGTCAATTCTCGATGAACAGGAAATTAAAGAATTACCTTATATAGATCAGCTTCCGTCGACGGGAACAATCGTCATATGGAGAGAACTGGATAGACTCTTTGAAGATCAGTATGGACATAAGCGCGACGAAATCGTAAATGAAAAACTTGATCTGGTTGAAAAACACCTTGCCCTTGTCTTTCACAGATTTTTGTCTGGAGAAGTAAAGCAAAGAAAAAAAATTACAATCCGCATCAATGGGCATCCCGTTACAGCTTTTGATCCATTTTGCAGAAAGAACAAAGCTACGCAGGTGTTGCCTGAAGAAATCGTCAGAGTGGATGGAATGGATGTAGTTATTCAGCCTTACATACTGCCCCACCATAGCAAGCTATCAGAATCAGAATATGATTTTTATGAAGACCGGAGCAGTTTCATATCTAACCAAGGTACATATATTTATCGCAACGGCAGGCTGATGGCTTGGGGAGACTGGTTCCGCCTTGTTCCAAAAGGAGAAGCGACAAAGCTGGCCAGAGTACAGATAGACTTTCCGAATGCACTTGATGAAAGCTGGACTATCGATATTAAAAAGTCACGCGCTCGTCCGCCTCATGAGGTCAGAGAAAGAATAAAACAGATAATCTCTAAAATAACCTACACCAGCAAACGGGTTCACCGCGGCAGGGGGCAAAAACTCTTTGAAGAGACATCTGCTCCAATCTGGGAAAGATATGCAGATAAAGGAAAAATACGGTTCGAGCTTAATATGTCTCATCCCATTCTTGCGAAGCTTGAGAAGGATATGACTGAGAAACAGTTTAAAGATCTGAAAAATTACCTAGATGCCGTTGCTACAGCTTTGCCAATAGAGATGATCTACGCTGATTATTCTTCAAGCCCGCTTGATGTAGATCAGACTTCTCTTGAAGATGACTTGGTTGTTCAACGACTAAAAGCTCTGAAGGAAACATTGTTTAATGGCGATGTCGTTGACCTCAATACTTTCAGAGAGGTTACTGCATCTACCCGCATATTTGATGGTCACCAGGACCTAGTAGAAAAATTTATTGAGGAGGAGTTCGATGAGCCAAAACAAAGCTCAGGTCGAAGCTGAGAAGAATTTTACTGTTTCTCTGATCGCGGCGCTGAGTAAGCCGGATAAAATCCCTACACGGGAAGAAATAGAGCAAATGGCAATAAAGCTAAGTGATCTCATAAACTACGATGGCCCTTTGGAAAACCCAATTAAGGAAGCGCTGTACTCAGTAGATTCAAAAATGGGTCTCGGTGTTTCGCTTGTAGATCAAGAAGTAAAACATGACGAAGACTGGGTTTTTAAAAGAAAAGACATTAACTGGTTTTATTCTAATGCCTATGAAAAGCACCTAAAGAAAGAAAAATGGCCTCCTACAGTTGTGCAATCACTAAGCGATGTAGGAACCAGAATATTAGGTCATCTCCAAGATCCTGCCTCTGAAGGTGTTTGGGACAGACGAGGTCTGGTTATAGGTCATGTACAATCAGGAAAAACGGCGAATTATCTTGGTCTGGTTGCCAAGGCTGCAGATGCCGGATACAAATTTATTATCGTGATTGCCGGCATACACAACAACCTGAGAAAACAGACGCAGGAGCGGATTGATGAAGGTTTTGTTGGAAGAACTAGAGACGGGGACAAGCGAATAATAACAGGTGTCGGATATCCTGATTACCCCCACCCTGCCA
>CAJXOI010000046.1 GCA_913057885.1 uncultured Micavibrio sp. | reverse complement strand
ACATGCACATCGGATAGTGAGATCGAACGCGAATCGACGCGCACAAAATATCTTGAGAATCGGTCTGTCCTCAATACAAACGCCACATACCGCCATACCGCAAGACCCTTACCTGCCGATATGACGGCGGTTACATTAGATACGCAATCCGCTATTCCAGGGAATGAGGGCGCAACAGAAAGAATGATCAAACGGCATGTTGATCAACGCAAACCTTTGATCAAGGCATCAAATGATGGTTTTGATATTTATTGTTATAAATCTCTTCCCGAAAAAACGCAGCAAATGTTAATAGCATTTCTTTATGAGCGCGGTGTTGTTCCCGAGTTTCGTCATAATGGCGATACGATGATTGTGAATAATTTACCAATTGGTTATCGCGGCCATGGTCGATTGGATGATTTATTGGAAATCACAAAAACCGTTAACCCTGAAAGGGTGGCCGCACAACATTGTCCGTCTCCGCGACATGATTTAGCGCTTCAGAATGGGGTTGCCTCTATTGGTTATACACCAATGCCTATGGTTGAAGATTTTGAGATTATGGAGATTGATCGTTTTGCCCGTACCAACAAATCCAAGGTCATAGGGCGTGTGCCAGGCACAATCGGTTTGGTGACAGTGGAACAAAAATACCAGAAACCATATGGTGGAACACCAAAGGTCAAATATGTCACGGTTGTGGAACCTGAAAAGTCGTCTTCACGCTTGGAACCTTTATTTGCAGGATGTGAAGGGCGCATTGAAATTCGGGCAGAATTTAATTTACCAACCGATTTCAACGAATGGTTTCATCGTCACGCTGATCAAATTCGTCCGGGTGGATTTGAGCCTGCGAATGCAGATAGTCAAATCAATGTCTCTGGGTTCCCAAGACCGCGCCAAAGACTGGTTCAGAAATATATTCCAGGTAAAAGACCGCGGCCAGAGGGGTTATACATAGCATGAGTTTTATTCATCGGTCAAAATTTGAAAATGATCTTACCCGCTTGATCCCTCGGCAATCTGACTTTGCGGCTGTGACTTTACATGAGGATGAAGAAGGGAATTCACTGACGTATGATCCTATTCGATCAGGAGCAATTGCCGTCACGGTTTTTGATACAGAAACTACGGACTTAGATCCTAGAACAGCTGAACCCTCAAAATTAGGGGCTTTTATATACGATCCCTTCAGCCGACAAATTATCGATACTTACGAGCGCACGGTTCAAATTCCCGAAGATTCGACATATTCCGTGCCAGCGTCTTTAATTGTTAATCGGTCCCCCGACCAGTGGTTTGATGGTATGCGCCCTGACATGGCTGTAATGCAATATACAGCATATTTGCAATCAGGGCCACAAAGAATAGCTGATTATTGGCGTGGGTTTTGTGATCATGTTCGTAAAAATCAGCCAAGTGATATACCATCTCCGCCATCAAGTCCCATTGATTACCGTGTGACACGACGCACCAAAACAAAAACGGAACGTGAAGAGGGGCGCCCAAATAGAAAAACTAACCGTGAAAAATCTCCTGTCTATATTCCATCAGTCAATGATAAGGGAAAGGTTGAATATATTTGGGCAATATCGAGATCAGGTAAATATTTTTATTATAAGGAAAAAGAAAAAGGTAAAGAAAGCTGGTACCGTGTTGAAACAAGATCTCATCCCGTCGCGCATAATAATCGCGCGGATAATCATTGGATGATGTCTTGGATCTTTAAATATATGGGTGATAATCCATATATCACAACTACGAAAGCGGCCGGTATGTTGCCGATTGATACATTATCATTATCAAAAGATATGGTTTATGCGGGATCATCTATCAGAAACCCTCTTCAACCAGGGGACAAAAATGGTAACACAAGCTTTTCCAAAGAACCATTGGTTGATGCGAACACACGTATTGCCGATTCAGTAAGAGGCATAAATTCAGGTGTTACGTTGCCAGATAAATCGTTTATTGATCATCCTGAAACCCATGTTTCACCTCTTTACGATGCCTTGGTAGAATTTGGTCTTTATCGGTATGCCGAGCAAGAAGAACCAGAGCTCCTCATGCTGAAAAAACTTTTTTCTGATCGTGATGTTGTGTTGCAGTTTTTATCAGGGCTGGAAGGACAACAACCGCCACTCATTTCATTTTTACGCAGTAATCGCCCTTTTCCTGAAAATTCTATAGAGGTTGGTTTGACAGCCTTTGTCGACAAATCCTACGGTGATTTTAGAAAAGCAGTTTTGCTAAGGCTAGAGTCGCTGCATTTGGATAAGTCGGGCTCAGAATATCGCTTACTTCTTCCGGATAGACGTGATTTTTTATCATTATCTGTTGATGACTTAGCAGACTTGTTGAAAGATGAGCAAGACCAGAAAAATTCACCATTTCACCTTTTGGCGATGAATAAATCGCCCAATATTTATCCGCTAAAATATGGATTAAAGCGGGATAATCCGCCGGATTTAGATGATATGGAATTAATGCGTGATCTTGTTGGATATCATCACGATTTTTTAAATAGGTTAAAGCAGGCTTATAATAAAACCATTCGCCCTGTAAACGAATTAAAAACAACGGCAGACCCATTGCCAGAAGAATTGATTTTTACCGCCGTAGGCGATCCGCAATTTCCGATGCGTGTTATGGATAACCCCGAAGATGATCGTTTACTAAGAAATCTGATCAAGGGACGTTTGGATGAAAAAATAGCATTTTATCGTAAACGTAATCAATTTCTACGTCGTTTCCTCGGGCCTGAGACCGAATTAATGTTATTAAATGCAGTTGATGAAGAAATTGAGCGCAGTCTTAAAGACAAAGAGTCAGGGAAAAAACGAAATAAACGCAGGAGGTCTATCGGCGCCATGCGTTTTGAAAACAGGGTAAAACAATTTAACCGGGATTATGGTAAGATATCAAAAGGAAAGTTTTTTCACGGTAAGCAGGACGAACCATATATATATGTTGCTGAACATCGTTATGAAACAACATATGATGCTATTGATGCACTGTGGAAGCTTAGATTAAGGGCGATTCGCGAGGGGTGGTTTAATGACCCTGACCCCGATCATTATAAATTGATTGATCGCGAAAGTGGTTTTGAAATTGATTGGCATCATCTTAAAAAATTTCGTCTGGAAGACATTCGTATAAATTTCGATGTTGGCAAGGATGGCCCGGTATGGGATATTAAATTTGACGATTTAGGCTATTCCACGGAATTTATGGCGCGATTTTTCTTTATTTCAGGCCGTCAAAAGGATCTGATAAAGCAAGATAAGGGGTGGGAAGATTGGTGGAAGACCAGAGTAACCCACCGCAAATCCGGATCCCCATTTTTGGACGATGAAACACAACGTTTTGCAACAACTTCGCAGCAACTTAAACTTATTCAAGCTATTCGCGAGGGTACTTTTGACGAGACCGCCATGCGCGCTATCAGCCCTGATCCCGAAACTGCACAAACCTATTGGAACTTATTTTTAAAGTCCTATCCAGGACGTGAGGCGATTTTAGATGCACTTGAGGCGCATTTGAAAGATGATCTAAAGAAATATTCTTGGACTCCTGAGCGATTAGCGATGGCAGGATATGACCCTGAAACACAATTACCAGCACCATACATCCAACATAGTGTTTCTCCGTCAATGACAACCGATAAAAAAATACAAATTGTTCCTGATTATAGTGTTCGCACTTTGTTAGAAGATCCGGATTTGGATTATAAAGCAGTCGTCATCCCAAATGTGACTCCCAACAAAGCAAAAGCCATGATCAGGCAGTTTAAACAATCAGCGACAAATGGACTTGTTGTTCGCACTGACCGGTTACATCAACATTATTATTTGCCAATTATGCAATACGGCTTTATAGACGATTTTGGCAAAGTTGAAAATGTTGATCATGTCCGTGTATTGGGGCAAAAAATATTACAGCAGACCTATCCGCGGAGCGCACCCGACGTGAGGACGGCTTTTATATTATCAGTTGAACATCCGCACGAGCTCGCTGGAACGCATCCGTCGCCACTCAATAAGATGACATTTTCAACACCGAATACTGCTTTTTTCCAATCATTGCTGGCCCCTGATATGGCAGGATTTGTCGAAAAACCTCGAGGCATGGTAATTGTTGATCATGATTATACAAACCATTTTAAACCCATTACGCGTGAAGGGTCGATCCTCAGGCTAAAAGACTTTGATATGGATCGTGGAAAGGAAACAGGATGGGAGGTTGAAACAACACTTAGGGCGTGTGAATCAATCCCGTTCACTGAATTCATGCGCCGTGTTCAATCAGGTGATTATGGCAATCGATTTGCCATTAAGCACGGATTTGCAGGGCAAGATGATATGGTGAAAAAAATAACCGATCGTTTTACACGTCTTCAAAAACGTCTAGATGACAGATCAAACAAGGTTCTTGTGATGTCTTTTGACCCACCCAAACCAAACACAATGGCTTTTGTCCCACTACCATACGCGGATATCAAGGCCAAAGTCATGCGCCCTTGATTATCTAATTGGTTTTTTGCTCTTTCATAGATTCTTCCAGCTCCCGTGTGACATCCATTGGCGATCCGGTTCGTCTCGCAATCAGGCTGTAGGCTGCAGGGACGATAAATAAAGTAAAGAACGTCGCGGCCATAACCCCGCCCAGGATAACAACCCCAATCACCATGCGTGTTTCGGCCCCCGCGCCACTGGATAAAACCAAGGGGATGGCCCCTGCAGCGGTTGTGAGACCCGTCATAACAATGGGGCGGAACCGCGTTTCAGAGGCTTCCAAAAGCGCACGATTAAAACGCATTCCCTCGTCTCGTAATTGGTTGGCAAACTCAACAATTAAGATACCGTTTTTCGCCGCCAACCCGACCAGCATAATCAACCCTATTTGAGAGTATATATTTAAGGAATTGCCCGTAAAATAAAGTGCTACAAGACCACCGCCAATCGCCAAGGGCACAGTCAACATAATTACAAACGGGTGAATCCAGCTCTCAAATTGTGCGGCCAAAACAAGAAAGACAACAATAAGACCTAATAAGAAAACAAAAATGATAGATGATCCAGAATTAACAAAATCACGACTTTGCCCTTTATAATCAATCACCACTTCGGATGGAAGGGTTTCTCTGGCGGTGGTTTCTAAAAATTGAAGTGCTTCACCCAAACTATATCCGTCTGCCAAATTAGCTTCAATTGTAATGGATCGGATTCTGTTATATCGGGATAAAGTCTCCGGCGCCCCATATTCTCTGATATCAACAAGATTAGAGAGTGGCACTAAATTCCCGGTGCGGGCCGATCGAACATAAATATTTTCTATATCGGTCAAGTTATTCTGAAGGGCTCTCTCACCCTCGACAATGACATCGTATTCCTCGCCATCATCCAAAAATGTTGTTACATTGCGGCCACCCATGATGGTTTCAAGCGTTGTTCCAATATCGCGAATATTGACACCCAAATCGGCAGCGCGATTGTAATCAACGATGAAATCTAGTTGCGGACGTGTTTCTTTATAATCGCTGTCTAATCCCTCCAAACCAGGGTTGTCTTCTTCTATTTTTGCGAACAGCATATCCCGCCATTCAGCCAATTTTTCGTATGTTGGGCCACCAAGCACGAATTGCACAGGTTTGCCTGTGCCGCCGCCTAATCCTTGGCGCATGACAGGGAAAGCGCGAACCCCGGGAAGGTCACTAAGCTTCATACGGACTTCGTTCATAATCTCTTGTGCTGGGCGGCGTTTTGCCCAATCATTTAAAATAACAATTACAAACCCGCCATTAAAATTTTCAATACTGCCAAATCCACGCGGCGCACGAACTTACAAGCGATTAAATTCGCCGCTTTCGACATAATCCATCAAACGGGACTCGATCTCGGTCATGTATTCTTCAATATATTCATAGCTTGACCCTTCTGGCCCGCTAACGATAACAAAAAATGCTCCACGATCTTCCTGAGGAACAAATTCCTGTTTCACCTTGGGGTATATAAAAGCTATACCTCCAACCAAAACACCAAAAACTAAAATAGTCAAAAGAGGTAATTTCAATAATTTGGAGAGGGTGAAAATATAGCCACTGCGCAATTTACTGAACAGGCCATCAATCGCGCGAATAACAGCAGACGTTGTACGCTGATCATCTCGTAAGACTTTAGAGGCGAGCATTGGAGAAAGGCTGAGCGCGACAAGGGATGAAAATGCCACTGCGGCGGCGATGGTTAGTGCAAATTCAGTAAATAATCGTCCAATATCCCCTTGTAAAAAAGTGATGGGAACAAAGACGGAAATCAACACCAATGTCGTCGCAATGATAGCAAATCCAACCTGTTTTGCCCCACGATAGGCAGCGACCAATGGTGTTTCGCCATAGTCTTGAATACGCCTGACAATATTTTCCAACATCACGATCGCGTCATCAACGACCAGCCCAATAGCCAGAACAAGAGCTAACAGAGTCAAAAGGTTAATAGAAAAACCAAGCGCATAGATCATTATAAAGGTCGCGACCAATGAGACAGGCACGGCCACTGCGGGCACAATCATCGCGCGGAAACTACCCAAAAATAAATAGATGACGATAATAACGCACCCAATTGCGATAAACAGGGTTTTATAGACCTCGGCAAT
>CAJXOI010000045.1 GCA_913057885.1 uncultured Micavibrio sp. | reverse complement strand
ATTTTTCCAAACCACAAACGTGGCAATTGGCCTTTGCCCTTTGCCTGCCCCTGAAGGCTCATCCATCCGCGGGGCTTCTCACGCCACTTCCCCGCCACGGGGACAATTTCAATTTCGCAAATCTCTGCGGGGCCGGCATAGGCGCTGTAACGGCTGGGTTCCATCATCACTTCATCTATCGCGGTAAATACCATCTCAAAGCTGCGTTTTCCATCCAAGGCCACAGGTGTCATTTCGCATGTATCATTGTTCATGACGCGAAATAAGGCAGAAAGCATATCAATAGGACTGCCTGCCATGACTTCGGCATCAGGCATTTCTTCTTTCACAGTGCCATCATCTTCGCGCAAGACATATGATTCCAAAGCGCCGCTTTCATCAAATGTGAATGTTGTAATTTCATCCTTACCACGCCATGTGGCAATAAATTCATGACGGCGCGGGAATGATTCAACGCCTTTATTTACACCTTCGGAAAAAATAACGCCAGACCACGGGGCAATGGCGCCCAACATGCCTACCGTTTCCATATCCATTTCAAGGTGATAATAATCATCCTCAAGAGTATAAACCCCCTTCATATCCATAACATGAAATCCGCCAGCATAAATGCCATAGGTTACTTTTAATGGCTCGGCGGCAAAAACCGGCATTGCGAGGAAAAAAGAAAACAGAAAAAATAAATAACGCATGTAATTAACTATAGCTGCCGATTAAGGCGATTTCCTGTCCACCTAAACCTTGCTTAAAACGTTTAATTCCATCCGTGTCGTCATTAAAACCGCCAAGGTCAAATTCCATGATACCTTTATCTTTCATGATTTTGATCGATTCCCAAAGCAATAAATGATGCGCCCCCTTGTCCCGACCATAGGGGGTTGTCCACCCCACTTGATAGGTTGCGCATTGACCATGAGTAAACACCATAATAGACGCAATGGTCTCGTTATCTTCGGTGGCATTGAGAATAAGGCAATCCCCCTGCATGGCGGCATATTTTGCCAACACCGATAAAAATTTCGGCGAGGCACCAGCATAGCCCTTTTGCATGCGATCTTTGATGTAATTACTCAACAATAATCCTAAAGATGATAAATTCGTGTCTATTTCGATTGTTAACCCCTGTTTTTCGGATTTATTAAGGATATTTCGCCATTTTTGTTTTAAATTTTTACGAATATCATCAATTTCAGGTGATAAATCGACCAAATACGTCTTATAGAGACCAACTTTTTCATTTTTTTTCAATCTTCCTAGCGTCGCTGCCCGGTCTTTGCGATAATATTCAAACATCACACGGCGTTTACGACCAAATCTCACTGGGAATTCCTGGTCAAAAGCTTCGGCAAAGGCGGCAAGATACTTACTTTTCTCATAACCATCGAACCATAAAGGGCCCCGATCAATGGACAGTCCATGTATCGCTTTTTTAAAAAGCGACACCTCTTGCATCTGAACAATGCCTGCTTCCTTGCCGTCAATTATGATACGGCCATGCCTTATTCCTTGTTGCTTGGTATCACGCATTGCCTGAGCATAATAATAAGACTGCAAAAGAGTGCTGTGGTGACACCTTTCCAATAACGCGTTCCAATCGTTTCGCGCCATTTGTGTCCATTCGATTTTACATTGCATAATATTAAAGTCGTTTAGCCGCCAGCGCCGCCCGATTGCGTCAACATCAGATATGGCCTGCGTTCAATTAAACCTTCTTCGAACACTTGTGTTGCGGATTTTTCCATTGTCTGACCATATTGATCAATCATTCTTTGCACCTCGGGCGCCCACTCATTATAATCCATTTCCAGCAACTTTTCGCGAACAATGTCGTCAAACACCATCCATTCTCTTACGCCCAAACGGCCGCCGCCAACCTTGGGCACCAATGCCTGCGTCACAATCATGCGCATGGTTTCCATAAGGGAATAAGCCCGCTCGGCCCGCTCTTCAGGTTCAAAGGTTGAGATCATCCTGCGGATTGTCGCCGCAACACCCGTAGTGTGCGTGGTTGTATAAACAGTGTGCCCCGTTTGCCCCGCTTCGATCGCGGCAGAAATTGTCTCTCGGTCACGCGCCTCCCCCACCAGAATAATTTCCGGTTTACGGCGCAAGGCATTACGAACACCGCGATAAAAATCAGGCAAATGCCGTGGAATTTCCGTTTGTGAAATCAGGGAATGCGGACCCTCGATATTATCATAGGTATATTCAATCGGCGCCTCATAGGATAAAACCTTTCCGCAACCGTGTTTTCCTTCCAATAAATGCCGAATTCCGGCGGCAAGTAATGTCGTTTTACCAGACCCCGTTGGCCCGGTCACAACAATCATACCCTGACGCGGTGCCCAATTATTGATAATGTGATCCTCGACACCCAATTGTTTAAATGTCGGCGGATCAGCGGGCAAAACACGCATTGTAATTTGCGCCGCATCGCGTCCCTTTGACAAAATTGGGGTAATATTGACACGGAAACGGCTACGGTTATAGCGATCTGGGCGAATTTCGTAAGATAAATCTAGGTCTGTCCCCGATGCCAATTTGGCCAAAGCCTCGGGCCCATAAATTTTATTTAAAAACGCGGCCATTTCCGCAGAATCAAGTGGTCGATATGTAGCGGGATATAATTTTCCCGATAGTTCGTTGTAAACACGGCGGTCAGATTGAATCGTGACATCAGAAGACCCCTTATTCACACACCATAGCAAAAAATCATCAACATGATCTTCACTGAACCGAATGGGTTCATCAGGCCAGGTTTCGGCCACATGGTTTTCGCCTTTGACTAAGCTTATCGGCTTACGGGTTGCCATTCAAACGCCTCTGTCATTAGTTGTGATGGTCCAGTGATTTGTACTGCCCGGTCCCCGACACGCATTTCGTCACCGCCACCGGTCACACCACGATCAACCTGCAAAGCATAAGGGGCTGAGACAATACCTTGTGATAACAGCTTTCGATATCTAATCATCCCCGTATAATCAGCCACCAATTTATCCAAATCCGCTTGAAAGATTTCATCCGCTTGCTCCAAGCCTTCATTCCATCCTATTGTTAAATGCTCAATCCAAATGCGTTTTTCTTCATTCGTGCGCGGCAATAAAATTTGTGGCGGCAAGGCAAGGTCCCCCCACTCACGCTCCAAGTAAGCACGCCAGTTACGCGGTGTCGATACAATTCGAGCGTTACGATTGATGTTAAAAATTTTATCGGCAACGGCCGCGGTTTGCCCACCACTTTCAATCAATGTGGCGTTTTCACCTTGTGAAATAATAGGGGGCTCAATCAACAACCCAGATGCCGAAGGGATAAGAAGGCGTTTGAAATCATAAATACGATCCAACGCCGCGGATTGCTGTTCAATAGAATCACGAATCTCTTGTGTTCTTTTTGCAAGGCCGGCGCGTGCGCCATAAGACAAAGCCGCTTGTTTAATCGCATCGAGGCGAATTTCTACGGGTTGCTCAAAATCATCAAGAAAGTCGTCTGCAAGACTTCTTTGTGTTGTTTCATCAATAAGCTCTGCCAACGTTTGAACCTGCTGCTCTTGGGCAGAAACAGGGAAAACATAAATCATTCCAATGATGACAAAGACGATAAAACGTAACAACTCTACATATCCTTATTGCCGAATTCAGCATATTGAATTTCGATGACGCGTGTGTTGGCATCAACCTTCAGGTCACCGCGCGCGCCCATTTGCATTCCAATGTCCCGTAATACGTTAATGATAGGCGTGTTCACAGCCTTCAAGGTAATAATAATTGGTAAATTGGGTTGCGATCCAATCACACCGTAGTTATATCCAACCTTGCGCGTTAATTCTTCAACCAATGGTTCAACAGGGCCCGTCCATTCCAAAGTCACTGCACGTTGCAATTCCTGTGGCGCGTTTGGCACCATTGCCACTGGTTTAACGGGCATCTGTGTTGTTTCCATTGCCGCCAAAGTTTCCAATGCCCGTGTCGCACGGTCCGCCGCATCAGCCAGCATTAGGTCAACCGAGTCTGGTTCCGCGACCAATTGGCGATCAGGTTGTTTTGGAACATACCCACATGCAGTAAGAAAAGAAACTGCGTAAAAAGTGAAAATTATTTTTTTCATATTTTTATATTTAAAAAAGCCTGCTTTATATTTCAAGAATTATCAGATTATCCACCATGTGAAAAGAGAATGAAACCTTTTTTATAAAGCTTTACTCAGGCTTTTGACGAAAGGCGAATTTTTCAACGCCTTCTTCGCGTGTTTCCGGAACATATAGTAAATCGTGCTTACGCATTGCCGCAATCACCTTTTGACCATATTTGCGCCCAATATGCGGTGTGCGCGAATTGTACCATTGAATGGCCTTTTTCATTGACCCCGCTTCATTTAAATTCCGACGGAAAATCCACGCAGCCACATTCACATTGGTACATGGGTCATCGCGGATCAGGCGTTTAGCCTCGGCACGAGAGACACCCCATTCTTTAGCCAAAACCTTTGTCCATAGTGTATTGATTTGCATGGGGCCAAGGTCATATGTGCCGTTTGTATTACGCACCTGTTGTCCAACCTTGCCACCTTCAACATGAAGAATTCCGACCAAAACCTGCGGCGGGATCGCATAATTTTGGGCCGCGACCATCAAACACGTTGCAAATATGTGGTTCAACATTTTTTAAATCCTATTTACCTGCGACAAAAAACGACATTGGATTCGTATCATCGTCATCATCATCACTACTCTTGTCACTCTTTTCGGCATCGTTTGCCTTAACGTCTTTATCTTGCTTAATCTGTTTTTCAGTATCTTTAGGTGCGTCATTTTGAGCGTTCGGGTTTAGCTTTTCTATACCCGCATTTTCACCAACAAATGACGTTAGGCCGTATATAATAGCCAATCGTTCATCGCATTCGCGCCATACTGAATCTATATCGCCGCCCGTTTCCGCAGCTTTGATATAACAAGATACATATACAGAAAGAACAGATTTAAACAACCCGCTTTCGATAGCATTATCCACATTTAAAGCAGCCGCCATTTGGTCGGCACGCCCACGAATACCAGACACGGAGTCATTAAACGCCTTTTCATCACCCATGCCTAAGTTATGCTCACGAATTGCGCTTAGCAAGGGATCACACGCCTCAATCATCGCGGCCATTTTAACCGGCTTTGGCCCTTTTTCATCAGTTGGGGAGACAGATTCGGCAAAAGAAATTAAAACATCAAAAAGATCAACAAGCTCGCTAAGGCTTTCTTCGGTAGGAATAACGCCGTCATTCAGGTAATTTTTGGCAATAATTGGTGTAACAATGCGAATAATCTTCCCGCGAACATTTTCTAACGTATAGGCATCTCGAATGCCCATTTTTTTTGTCAGCTTTGTTGCAAATTCAACCGATAATGTCAAAAGCTTAGAAAGGTTTTCTGCGCGGTCTTTGGTCGTGATTTCTTCGCCATCAGACCAACTTTCGACCGTTTGCATGGCAACCACAAGCGGCACACCCATGTGCATAAACAAGTCAGCCAAAGCCTGTTTGTCATGTTTTGATATTGCCATTATTGTTCGACCACCAGTTAATTTTTCTATTTTTTTATGATAATGCAGTTATATTAACGAAACTTTACCAGTGCAAGGATAATCCGTGCTCAAATATGTCATTATTTTTCCTGTAAAATTTTATCAATGGGCCATTTCACCGTTATTGGGGCGGAATTGCCGTTATACGCCCTCTTGCTCAACTTATATGATTAAGGCTGTTGAACAATATGGCGTGGCCAAAGGCGGTATGATGGGATTAAAGCGATTTTCCAAATGTCACCCCATGAATGATAAACATTGGCATGAGACACAAGGGCACGACCCAGTCCCACCAAAAAAAGGGGAAGACTAAGGAATGGGGATTGCAGTGTTGTGATCTCTCGGCTATGGTCTTTGCGATATTGAGAACGCCTTATTATTATAAGGTATAGGAATTACTGACAAGTCATGAATAACGGACATCAAAATAATAAAATGCACCCCGATGATATGCGCAATATCATCGTGTTTGTGGTTGCCTGCGCCGTACTTTTATTCCTTTACGATATGTTCATCCAAAGACCACAGATGGAACGTATTCGCGCAGCACAGGAACAGGCACAAAATGAACCCGCGATAAAAACCGAGACCGTTCAACGAGTCACAAGAGAGGAAGCCTTAACCACATCACGCCGTGTAACAATCGAAAGTGATACAATCAAGGGATCCCTTAACCCCGTCGGTGCACGTATTGATGATTTAGTTTTGAAAAATTATATGACGGAACCACAGGGTGATATTCCCGTGACCCTGCTTAACCCTGTTGGCTCTCCCTATGCTTATTACGGGGAATTTGGATGGGTATCCAACGACCCGGACATACGCCTGCCTAATAAAGACACAAGGTGGCAAAGCAGTAATTCTTCTCTTAGTGCAGGAGAGAGTACAACCTTTACCTGGAATAATGGCCAAGGGCTGCGCTTTGAAATCAATATCGCGTTAGATGACCGTTATATGTTTACGGTTAATCAATCCGTTCACAATACATCAGGGCAATCTGTGACCCTTTATCCCTTTGCCTTGATTGGGCGTGATGGTGTTCCGCCGGATCGCACAGGGGCGTTTATCCTCCATGAAGGACCTATCGGGTATATTGG
>CAJXOI010000044.1 GCA_913057885.1 uncultured Micavibrio sp. | reverse complement strand
CCTTACCATCCATAAAAGGGTCAAATAATGACTAGGGCGCGGCACCATACCCCTGTGATGTTGCCAGAGGTGCTCTTTAACCTCTCTCCTGCAGATGGAGAAATTTATGTTGATGGTACATTCGGCGCGGGCGGATATTCCAAGGCGATTTTAGATGCGGCCAATTGTAACGTGATGGGGATAGATCGTGACCTTTCGGCTTTTGAAAATGGACAAGATTTGGTGAGTGACTATGGTGGGCGCCTTCGCCTTATTCAAGACTGCTTTGGCAATGTCGCCGATCATATCAATGACCCTGTTGATGGGTTTGTCTTGGATGTTGGTGTGTCGTCCATGCAACTGGATCAACCGCAACGCGGTTTTTCTTTTATGAGGGATGGGCCATTGGATATGCGCATGGGCGAAGGGGAGAGCGCCGCTGAATTGGTCGCACGTATTGATGAGGCCGACCTGGCGGATTTGATATATTGTTATGGCGAGGATCGTCAGTCACGCCGTATTGCCAAGGCTATTGTGGCGGCTCGCGAACATGATAAAATTGAAACTACTTTGACACTTGCCGAAATCATTGAAAAGGCCGTGCCGCGCAAACGTGGCGATAAAATCCATCCGGCCACCCGCACATTTCAAGCCTTGCGCATCGCCGTAAATGACGAGCTGGGCGAGCTTGAGCGTGCGCTTGAGGCATCAATTAAAATATTAAAACCTGGTGGGCGATTGGTGGTGGTGACATTTCACTCGCTGGAGGATCGTATTGTCAAAAATTTTCTTCGTGATCACTCTGACAAACCGCAATCGATAAATAAATACAAAGCTGATGATCATGATGTGGTAAAGCCCTTTAAGCTTATTCATCGAAAGGCTGTTTTAGCCAGTGATGAAGAAACCAAGGTCAACCCGCGTGCACGGTCTGCAAAACTACGTGCCGCCATCCGGACGGAGGTTGTAGCATGACTGTGCTGATCAAAAAAAATATCGTTCTAATTTGCCTGTCAATTTTTGTGCTGCTTTGTGGAACGGCTTTAATGCTTGTCTCTCAAGAGGTGTACCAAACGCAAAAACATGTTTCCGCATTAGAGCGTGAAAAACAAATGACAGAATGGGAAATCCGAGCCTTGAACGGCGAAATTGCATTCCTGACACGCCCAGACCGCATGGATAAACTGTCTGCCGTCACGGCGCAATCACTTGAACCGGCATCAGGGCACTCCCTTGTTGTGTCGCCCGTCCATTTTTCAGTAAAAGATCACATGGCAATTCTGCCACGGCGCAAACCCGCCGCCTCCTCGCATGTTTCTGTGCAAAATCTTTCCCCTTCCCCTCTTATACAACAAACAAAAGAGCAAAATTTTTCAACATTGCTTGATATAATCGGGGGTAATGAATGAGTGCCTTAAATCGCCTTAATCGCTCTCTTTTAGGTATTTTATTCCCAAAGGGGGAGAATATTCGCACGTGCCGCACACGATTAAAAATTATTAGGTCGTTTTCTCTATTTCTGTTTGCATTGGTCATCATACGCCTGGCTGATTTAACATTGCTTCAACCCTCTCAGGAAGAGGTCATTCACAATGCATCCTTGCATATCGAAGGGCATTTTGAACGTGCCGATATTGTTGATCGTAATGGTGTATTATTGGCAACAACATTACAGGTTCCATCCTTATTTGCAGACCCGACCTTGATTGATAATAAACCATATATTGCCAATCAATTAGAACAGATTTTAGGCATCAGCAATGTTTTGCCAAAGCTGGAAAGAGAGGGGCGCTTTGTATGGATTAAACGTGGTATAACCCCTGATCAACACTATAAAGTCAATGCCCTAGGATCCCCGGGTTTGGCGTTTCGTACGGAAACAAGGCGTTTATATCCGCAGGGTAAAAATGCTGCTCATTTAGTGGGATACACATCTGTTGATGGTGCTGGCCTGAGTGGGATTGAACTGAAGTATGACGATTACCTTAAACAATCTGATAATCCTCTGACATTGGCGGTGGATGTGAGGCTGCAATACGCGCTTGCAAAGGCATTGAATAAGCAAATGCAAGACTTTAACGCTAAAGGGGCAGCTGGCGGTGTTATTGATATTGAAACAGGGGAAATTATCGCCGCCGTCTCTTTGCCGGACTTCGATCCGCATCATGCTGGTAAGGCAGATAATGCGGCCTTATTCAATCGCTTTGCCCTTGGCGTTTACGAGATGGGGTCGACATTCAAATTATTTTCGACAGCCGCATATGTAGAGGAAACAGGACATGCTTTTTCACAAAAATTTGATGCAAGGGAACCTCTGGAAGAAGGTAGATTTACCATCAATGATTTCCATGCCGAAAAACGCATTTTGACATTGCCCGAGGTATTTATCCACTCTTCCAATATCGGGTCGGCGTTGATGGGACGAGCGATCGGCGATGAAGGGATGCAGAAATTTTATTCTGACTTGGGTTTTATGGATCGTGTTGAAGCTGATTTTCCAGCCCTTGGAAAACCTCTTACTCCAAATCCTTGGCGCGAAATCAACACGCTTACAGCATCGTACGGACATGGGATTGCTGTGTCCCCACTACATGTATTGCAGGCTACGGCGGCAATTGTGAATGGCGGTGTAAAGCCCAATCTGACATTTGCAAAACGCAATACGGTCAACAACGATATTCAACGTCGAATTATTTCTGCATCAACGGCCTATAAAATGAAGCAGCTTCTAAGATTGAATGTTACAAACGGGTCTGGTCAAAAAGCGGATATCAACGGATATATGGTTGGCGGCAAAACAGGAACATCTGAAAAAATTGTGAATGGCGAGTATAGTAAAGACAAATTGATGTCGTCTTTTATTGGTGTGTTCCCTATTCATCAACCGAAATACGCCGTTTTAGCCATTTTGGATGAACCAAAAGGGACTAAAGAATCTTTTGGATATGCTACAGGGGGATGGACGGCCGCTCCTGTGGTGGGTGATGTAATTGCAGATATTGTGCGTATCGAGGGGTTTGTTCCCGATCTGGGGGCGCCTAATATGACAGCAGGCTTAGATCGTTATTTAAAACAAGAGGACCCCCTCTTTAGCCCGGTGAATTTTAGGCGATGACAGGTATGATTCAGCACATTAAGGGAATTACAAGTGACAGCCGCGATGTTAAACCGGGCTATCTTTTTGCCGCGCTAAAGGGTACGCGCTTTGACGGGCGGGACTATATTGACGAAGCTGTTAAAAACGGGGCAACACATATTTTAGCGCCAATTGGGACAAAGGTTCCTGATCATGTCACAATGATTGAAACAAATGATGTTCGTAGGGAATTCGCGTTAATGACAGCCGAATTTTACGGGGAACAACCCGATAATATTATCGCCGTCACGGGGACAAACGGTAAAACATCCGTTGTCGAATTTATTCGTCAAATATGGGAAATAAACGGTGTTAAATCCGCATCTTTAGGGACATTAGGTTTAACTTCTGAACATGCGGAGGGTCATAATATTATGACGACGCCCGATCCCGTAAAACTCCATGCTTTGTTGGTTGATTTAAAGGCGGCTGGTGTAAATCATCTGGCGATGGAATCATCAAGCCACGGCCTACATCAATATCGTTTGGACGGGGTAAAACCGCGTGTTGCAGCCTTCACGAACCTCAGTCAGGATCATTTGGATTATCATGAAACCATGGGGGATTATTTCGCCGCCAAGGCCAGATTATTCACCGATATCTTACCGCGCGACGGATATGCCGTTGTCAATATTGATGATGAATATGGGCGAAGACTTCCGCGCCATGAATTGACTTTTGGAACGCATCCTGACGCTGTCATGAAATTACTGTCGCAAACACCAACTTCAACCGGGCAAACAATTGAAGTAGATTATCAATCAAAACAATATTCTATTTCTTTAAATCTTATTGGTAGCTTTCAGGCTTATAACGTTCTTTGTGCGGCGGGATGTTGCATTATGAACGGGATGGATGTTGAAGCCGTGATGGTGTCTTTGCCGAAATTACACGGTGTTAAGGGTCGTGTTGAACTGGCGGCCAACATTGACGACCGCGCGGCCTATATTGATTATGCACACACCCCTGATGCATTGGAAAAAATTCTGATGGCGCTTCGCCCGCATGTAAAGGGGCGACTTGTTTGTGTTTTTGGTGCAGGTGGTGACAGGGATAAAGGTAAACGTCCACAAATGGGCCGTATTGCGGCTGAGTATGCGGATCATGTTATTATCACGGACGATAACCCGCGCACTGAAAACCCAGATAAAATTCGTGATGACATTCTCTCTGCCTGTCCCAAGGCGGAAAATATCGGCGATCGCCGTGCAGCCATTGCACGCAGTGTCGAAATCCTTAATGCCGGAGATGTCCTTCTGGTGGCCGGAAAGGGCCACGAGCAAGGACAAATCATCGGCGATACTTCCCATCCTTTTGATGATTTGACTGAAACCCGAAAAGCCATGGAGGCAAAATTTAAGTGATGACAGAAATTTTATGGACAGCCGATGAGGTTCAAAAAGCCACCGAAGGTAAGTTGATCAACGGTGATGATTGGAAAGCAACCGGTTTCGCGATGGATAGTCGCACCGTAACGTCAGGCGATATTTTTATCGCCATGGTGGGGCAGAGAGGCGGGTTGGACGGTCACGATTTCGTTCAATCCGCCGCCGATAACGGTGCTGTCGCGGCGATTGTAACGCGCGAGTTGGACATCAATATCCCGCAAATCATTGTCAAAGACAGCTATCGGGCCATGGTTGATTTGGGACAGTTTGCCCGTAATCGCGCCGCACTTCAAAAATCAATTGCCATTACAGGATCAGTCGGAAAAACGGGTGTTCGAAAAATGCTAAATACCGCGTTCGAGGCAACGCATCTGCGGCCTCATGCATCAATCAAATCTTATAACAATTATGTTGGTGTACCTTTTACATTGGCCAATATGAAGGCATCAACGGATGTTGGCGTTTTCGAAATCGGGATGAATCATGCCAATGAAATTACACCATTGTCAAAAATGGTGCGACCTAATATCGCGATTATTACATGGATCGCGGCCGTCCATATTGAAAATTTTGACAATGGGATAGAAGGAATTATTCAAGCAAAATCTGAAATATTTGACGGGATGGACGCTTATGGGTCGGCGATTTTGCCCCGTGACAACGACCATTATGCCGCCTTGGTTGCCAATGCCAAAACGGCGGGACTGTCGAAAATTTATAGCTTTGGTGAGCATGAAGAAGCCGATGCCAAATTGATTGATGCGATCATTGCGTCGAACGGGACACGGGTTATGGCCGATATTGATGGTGAGCGTGTTTCCTATACCCTTCTTATTCCCGGAAAACATCAGGCAATCAACAGTTTATCTGCCCTTCTTGCAGTTAAATTGGCTGGCGGTGATTTGCAGGCCGCGGCTTATGCTTTAGAACAAATCGAGCCTGTCGAGGGTCGCGGTAATCATGAGAAAATCAATAGTGGTGATCCAGATAATCCCATAACCCTTATCAATGAGTCTTATAACGCCTCGCCCGTGGCGATGAATGCGGCGTTCAAAGTTTTGGCTATGGTCGATCCCGGGCGGGGTGGGCGGCGTATTGCCGTTTTAGGGGATATGTTGGAATTAGGGGCACAGGCAAAAAAAATGCATGAGGATTTGGCTATGCCTCTGCAGGCAGCGGGCGTTGATTTGTTATACTGTTCAGGAAAACACATGAAGGCGTTATATGATAAAATGCCACCTGCTAATCAAGGAGAACACAGGGAAACCGCAGAAGAGCTGGCGGAGATTGTCCCCGATGCCCTTGTCCCCGGGGATGTTGTGATGGTCAAAGGCTCATTAGGATCAAAGATGAAAGCGGTGGTCGAGGCCATGCGCGCGATGAGTCAATAAGATGGGGATTGACCCTTTTTATTGAGTAGCTTGATATCACTTTCTCCATTATGCTTATAGGAAAAATAAAAGGCTCCCTTTATTATGCTTTATAATTTACTTTTTCCCCTGGCTGATGATTTTCAAATTTTTAATTTGTTTCGGTATTTGACGTTCCGCACAGGTGGGGCGGTGATGACGGCCTTAATTATATCCTTTGTTATCGGGCCATCAATGATCAATTGGTTAAGGTCAAAGCAAGGTAAGGGCCAACCCATCCGCGCCGATGGACCCGAGGGGCATATGTCCAAGGTTGGGACGCCGACGATGGGCGGGTTGATGATTCTGATATCTGTTATTGTTTCGACATTGTTATGGGCGGATTTAACGAATGAATTTGTTTGGTACGCGCTTTTAATTCTGGCAGGTTTTGGTGGTATAGGGTTTGCGGATGATTATTTAAAATTATCGCGGCGATCATCAGATGGGCTGCCTGGAAAGTTAAAAATTTTATTCCAATTCATTATTGGGGGTGCGGCAATATTGGGTATTATGAGCGCCATGCCCCTGGGAGAAGGGTCTTCTATTGGTATTCCGTTTTTAAAAGACTTTTTGCTGGATCTTGGCTGGTTTTTTATTCCATTTGCCTTGATCGTTCTCATTGGGTCATCGAATGCGGTGAATTTGACAGATGGTTTGGACGGCCTTGCGATTGTGCCTGTGGCAATTGCCGCGGCGTCTTTTGGCCTTATTGCTTATTTGGTAGGAAACATAAATTTTTCCGATTATTTGGGCATTCATTATGTCCCTGGTGCCGGTGAAATGGCCATTTTATGTGGGGCTTTGATTGGTGGGGCCATGGGGTTTTTATGGTTTAATGCGCCGCCCG
>CAJXOI010000043.1 GCA_913057885.1 uncultured Micavibrio sp. | reverse complement strand
CTCGGCATTCGCCTCGCCCGTAATATGGGCAATCAATGACCCGATCGCCGTTGTACGGGGTGGAAGGGCAGGGTTTTCCCCAAATTGTTCGGCGGCGGCAAAACGGCCTACCATTAAGCCGATAGAGGCACTCTCGACATATCCTTCGCATCCCGTGATTTGCCCGGCAAAGCGGATTTTTTGCCTAATATTGTCACCCCCGCCTTGTGCGGGGGTCTGGTTTTCTGGATCCCCGCTGTGCGAATTCCCCCCGATTGGATCGGGGGTCATGCCGCGGGGATGACGGATCAATGTAAGCGTACCATCCAATAATTTTGGTGAATTGATAAATGTATTACGATGGATCCCGCCAAGGCGGGCAAATTCCGCATTTTCCAATCCTGGAATGGTGCGGAAGACTTCGACCTGTGCCCCGTATCGCATCTTTGTCTGGAAACCAACGATGTTAAATAAAGTACCTTGCTTGTTATCCTGGCGCAATTGAACAACGGCATAAGGTTGCTCATCAGAATGCGGATTGGTCAGGCCAACAGGCTTCATTGGGCCAAATGAGAGGGTTTCTCGTCCGCGCTCGGCCATGACCTCAATGGGCATGCATCCTTCAAAATAAGGGGTGTTTTTTTCCCATTCTTTAAATTCCATTTTATCCGCGGCGATCAACGCATCGATAAAGGCGTAATATTGATCCTTTGTCATCGGGCAATTGATATAATCTTTACCGTTTCCATGCGCTGTGATCTTGTCATAGCGGGATTGCATCCATGCTTTCGACATATCGATCGAGTCAAAATGAACAATTGGGGCCAGGGCATCGAAAAAGGCTAGCTCATCTTCACCTGTTTGCGCCTTAATCCAATCTGCCAGGGGATCGGATGTTAATGGCCCTGTGGCGATAATAACTTGTTCCCAATCATCAGGAATATCGGTGACCTCATCTCGTTCAATGGTAATGAGGGGGTGGGATTCAAGTGTTTCTGTCACATCGGCGGAAAACAAATCACGATCCACAGCCAGCGCACCACCGGCGGGCAGGGCATGCTTATCCCCTTTTTCAATGATAATTGAACCCAGTATCCGCATTTCTTCATGTAATACACCAACGGCGTTTGTTTCCTTATCATCGCTTCGGAACGAATTAGAACACACCAATTCCGCCAAACCGTCGGTTTTGTGTGCATCGGTTTTTCGTACGGGGCGCATTTCATGTAAAATTACGGGGACGCCCATATTCGCCGCCTGCCATGCGGCCTCGCTTCCGGCCATGCCGCCACCAATAATGTGAATGGGTTTGATATCTTTTATCGTCATAAATGACGTTTTAACGACGGTTGCGCCATTTTTCCAGAAATTTTTTGTTCTACGCGGCTTAAAATATTATCCCATAAAGGGCTGTGTCCCCTTGCGTTATAGTGCGGCATCACGGAACAGAGGATAAAAGATCCACCATGCTTGCCAAGAGGAACGCTTATTGCAGCGACTCCATGGCGTTTTTGTGCGTGGGCATATGTTGCCAATATTTCAAACCCGTGTTGCACACGATCTTCGTTAACAACAAAATTCCCACAGTTTCCTTGCCAACATTTTTCCAATGAAATAGTGCCGTCTTTGGCATGGCTAAGAATTGGAACCTCAAAACACCCGTTGTACTTTACAGGATCACTTAATGATATGGGGTGGCGGTGATGCGGACCAATCATTTGGCCGTTTACAAAGGAAAAGGTTTCCTTGGGACCTTTATATATTTTTGTTCCATTGTCCCAATGCCAAGTAATATCTGACATGGCGTAATGGGCAGCACCACCAAATAAAACAATTGTTCCGCCATTTTGTACATATTGCTTCATGGCACGTATGGTCTCGGGTGATATATCACGCATATGGTGGCATTTCGCACCAATATTTTCTGCAATAAAGATTACGGCGGGGTTGTCTTGGATGGCATTTGTAAATGATGTACGGTCCGAGGCATTAAAAACAATACCCGATTTTTTAAGGTCACGCTTGAGTGCCGATAAAAGGTGTGGGGTCCTTAAACGCGTATGCGGATCGTCATAAAGAAGGATATCAGCCATCGAATATTTTTATAAAAGTTGATCGATAATTTTTTTAAAAAATTCTTTTTGAGTGTCCTGATAACTCAAAAGCTTATCGATTTCCTTTTTCTCCCGTTCATATGATTTATTATAAATTTTATATAAGCGATCATAAGTTAAATGTCCAAAAATTTCAATGTGTGGAGAAGAGAGAATATACCGACCTTCTCCGAATTTCCCCACGATGATTGCAGGTGGCTTGCCTTCAATGTCTGTATAGCGGGCTATGATATCGTAATCACCTTCTGAAAAAACAGGGCCACCGTTGTATTGTGTTAAGAGTTTAACACCTGTCGATGTTTCAATTTCAACAGCCTTGATCCACGATCCTTCATAAATTTTCTCCTTATTCTCAACCCAGTCATAAACCGGGCCTATTGCCTGAGCATCAGAAAGTGAGAGTTCACGAATCCCATCGATTTCCCCCTTATTCCAATCAAGTGAAGAGCAACCGTAATAAGCCCCTGCGCAGGTTCCTAGATAAGAACCGCCTTGTGATACGAAATCACGAATGCGTTGGTTGCCATCGCCGTTTAATTTTTCACAATAAAACAGATCTGCCCCACCAGGCATGATAAGAAGTTTTGTATTTTCAAGGCATCCATCGAAAATCATTGATGCCGTGCAGAATGAAGCAGGTGTATCTGTTACCATGCTCACTGCCATATGGACATGAGCATTCGCATGATGCCCATCATCATAAATCATAATCATGTCTGACGTGATACTATACTTTAACTGCTGAGGCTATGGCTTTTCATGTTGTGTTTGCGCAACGAAAAATGCAAATTCGCGGCTAAAGTATAAAAACCCTTGAACTTTCTTGGGATTTTGGCATTGTAGTAAGGCAATTTTTGAAAAGGAGTTAACACATGAAAAAATTCGCACAAGCAGCTGTCTTAATGGCTGGTGTTATCGGTCTCTCAGCATGTGCTGCGACTGAGCCTACAGAGCCATATGGCGATAGAACCGCTGGAGATCCTTATATGCGCTCAATGTCACAGCCAGTTATGACGACAGACAACGGCGATATGGAAGCGTTAAACATGTGCCTAGAGCGAGAAAGCCGCTTGAAAGCCATGAACAAATCTTGTTACCGCAAATAATTAAATTTTTAACACAAGGAGTATGAACATGAAAAAATTTGCACAAATGTCAATTTTGGTTGCTGGTCTTGCTGGTCTTTCAGCATGTGCCGCTACACACGACTCAACAGGCTATGATGGCCGTACAGCTGGTGAAACATCTTCATCATTGGCTGCTTGTCAAGAGCGTGTGCGTCGCCTAGAGCAAATGAATAAAGCTTGCTACCGCAAGTAATTCGTTTACAACAATAATAATAAAAAACCCCTCTGGTCTAGAGGGGTTTTTTCTTTTATAAGCAAGGCCATAATGTCGGATTTGTTATTATCAGTTCAAGACGCGTCTATCGCCTTTAACGGAAAACCCGTTTTCGAGGATATGACCTTTCATATCAAAGATGGAGAGCGTATTTCCTTGGTCGGCCGTAACGGTGCAGGTAAATCAACCCTGATGAATATCATTACAGGTAAAATCAAGGTGGACACGGGTGAAAGATGGCAATTGGCGGGTGTTAAAATAGGATATTTGGAACAAGATGTTGTTCCAAAGGCGGATCAAACTGTTTTTGATTACGTGTTTGATGGGATCGAGGCAGAAAGTGAAGACGAAAAAACACTTTATGAATATCGTGTTGATATGGTGTGTGAACCATTAAGTCTCGATAAAACCTCACAAATGACCGTGCTATCGGGGGGGCAATTGCGTCGTGCGGCCTTGGCTCGAGCTTTGGTACATGAACCTGAAATTTTATTATTGGACGAGCCGACAAACCATTTGGATCTGGATGTGATTGAATGGTTGGAAGACTTTTTAAAAAGCTGGCGAGGGGCCTTACTGATTGTGTCTCATGATAAAAAGTTTTTGGAAAATGTGTCCAACCGTGTGTTTTGGTTGGATCGCGGTAAGATCAGAGTATCCCCCAGGGGCTTTGCCCATTTTGAGGAATGGTCAAATGAATTGCTGGAACATGAGCGGCGCGAGCTGCATAACCGCGCGAAATTCGTTGAACAGGAAAGCGAATGGGCCAATCGTGGTGTCAAGGCGCGGGTCAAACGTAATGTGGCCCGCCTTGCGCGTGTGCGCGAATTACGTGAGCAATTAAAAAAAGATCAATCATCCTTTCGCCGTGTAACGCGAAAAATTGAATTACCAAAACTGAGCAGCGAGATTTCATCCAAGGTCGTGTGCGAATTCAAACAGGTTTGCAAATCATTTGATGACAAAATCATTCTGGATCATTTTAATTTTCGTGTGATGCGTGGCGATCGTATTGGGTTGTTGGGCAAAAACGGTACAGGGAAAACCACGTTTTTGAAATTGATGTTGGGATATGAAGACCCGGATAAAGGCACGGTCAAATTGGCCAAAAATTTAGAAGTAGGATATTTCGACCAAAAACGCGGGGACTTAGACCCGGACAAATCCCTCATTCGCAATTTATTACCTGATGGCGGCGATCATATCGAAGTCATGGGTAAAATGCGCCATGTGCGAGGATATCTTAAACAATTTCTATTCGATCCCGGGCGGGCTGATGACAAGGTGATGACCTTATCCGGTGGTCAAAAAAACCGCCTAATGTTGGCGAAAATTTTGGCTAATCCCGGAAATATATTAGTTTTGGATGAGCCAACCAATGATCTGGACATGGAAACGATGGAAATGTTGGAAGACATTATCTGTAATTATGACGGAACATTATTTATTGTATCGCACGATCGTGATTTTTTGGATCAGACGGTGACACAAATTTTAGCCTTTGAAGGGCAGGGCGAAGTTGAGCATATCATTGGTGGATACTCCGATTATTTGGAATTTCGAAACAAACAAAAAAAAGTTGAAGCAAAACCCATACCCAAAAAAGAAGAAAAACCTGTACAGGTAAAAGAAAAAACGGCAAAGCCCACAAAATTGACTTATAAGGACAAATACGCCTTGGAAAATTTACCCAAAGAAATCGAAAAGTTGGATGTGGAAATTGCGGAATTAACGAAACAATTGGCCGATCCAAATTTTTATCAAACTGATCCAAAGGCATTTAATAAGGCCGCCGAAAAGCTTGAGAGAAAAAAACGTGACAAAGACGATAAGGAAATTCAATATTTGGAAATCGAAGAAAGAGTGGAAGCCAATGGTTGATCAAATAGACCCAAAAGATGCATTAAAAATGATAGAAGCAGGGGAGGCCATCTTGATTGATGTGCGGGAACCAGATGAATTTACCGCAAGTCATATCCCTTATGCCATGTCCATTCCCATGAGTGTGATTGACGGTGTTTTTCATCATTTATCATTTCCTATGACCCAAACTCTGATTTTTCAATGCGGGGTTGGCGGTAGATCACAACGTGTTTGTGAATACGTTACTGCAATCCCCGATACTGGGCATAAGGTTCTGAATTTAGCAGGAGGGATTAAAGCCTGGTCTGGAGAGGGTTTGCCACTTGTTTGATAATTTTACGGCCATATTTGTGTCGTAAAATTATCCCGAAAAGGTTCCAATCAGGCCCACAAAAATCCCAATTTCGTCGGCAGAATTAAAATCACTGACGAAAGGAGAATGTCATGTTTTTAAATGATAACAATATATCCGCAAACTTTTTAAAAGAAGGTTTAAGCGTTAATGGGCAACGAGAAAATATTTTGGTGGTCAAGATGATTGGCACGCCTGCTGATATCAAACGCAAGAATATCAAAGAATATGAAGCTTTGTCTGAAAAGCTTGGATATCTAGATAATTTGGCTCGGAATGGTTTTTTAGAGTTTAACCGTATAGAAGTGACTTCTGACGATACTATGCATTAATTTTTTAAGTTCCCTAAATAAAAACATCCCCTTTAAAGGGGATGTTTTTATTTACACCCCTGTTGATCCAAACCCACCCGTGCCACGGGCGGTTTCTTCTAGGTCAGCAACTTGCTCCCATGCAATATGTTCGTGTTTTGCAATCACCATTTGGGCGATCCGCATGCCGCGCTCTACCGTAAATGTCTCTTGCCCCAGATTGGCCAATAAAACTTTTATTTCGCCACGATAATCTGCGTCTATTGTCCCGGGTGAGTTTAAAACGGTTACACCGTTTTTATAGGCCAGTCCTGAACGCGGACGAATCTGTGCTTCATAACCTTTTGGCAATGCGATGGACAAACCTGTAGGAACTAACGTTCGCATGCCGGGATCAAGGTCAAATGCCTCTTCCAATGCTGCGGTTAAATCCATACCTGCGGATTGTTCTGTTTCGTATGTCGGTAATTTCATGCCCACTGCGTGGTCTAAAACCTTCATTGCAACTTTGGTTTGTGTCATGCGGCACTCTCCTCCTTATTCGTCATCGTCATTATGAAATAGTCGACAATCTTGCTGACTACTATATCCGCGACATCAGATTTTGAAATGTTTTTGTAAGGCTCGTCCCCTGATTTTGTAACCCAATGAATAGAGGTATGGTCGGTTCCAAAAACCGGGTTATCTGTTTGTCCGACAAGATTGGCCACGATAGCGTCACACTGTTTTTTTAAAAGTTTTTCTTTCGCATTTTTAACAAGGTTTTCCGTTTCGGCGGCAAAACCAATCACGACATCTGGGCGATTTTTATGTGTCGCAATCGCATGCAATATGTCGGGATTGTCAGTAAGGTCTAAGTGCAGATCGCCTTGCGATTTTTTATGTTTTTGCGGTTTCGCAACTACGCCATAGTCGGATACGGCGGCTGCACAAACTGCAATATCGGCGGGA
>CAJXOI010000042.1 GCA_913057885.1 uncultured Micavibrio sp. | reverse complement strand
ATCCGTCTACGCGTTGCTGAATCGATTTGAGGGCCGTTTCAGAATCAATTGTTTTGCTTCCACCACTTATTGCCAGTATGGGTGTTCTCGCAATGGAGGCATTTTGATGGTTTCTAATAAGATCTATAAATTCAAATCCATCGATTTCTGGCATGACCAAATCAGTGACGATCAGATCGTATTTTGTTTGATCCAATTTTTCGATAGCTTCTTTTCCGTTGGCACAAGAATCACAATCAAAACGATTGTCCGTTAATACCTTTGTAACGGATTTACGAATATAGTCGACGTCATCTACAACCAAAATCTTCATTACATTCCTTTGTTCACATTAATGGCCAGAAAGCTCCGGTCACTAGATCTTATGCTTTTTTTCGATCGTTGCCTCGAATGATATTATCGACATTATCCAGCAGTTCTTTTTTGCTGAAAGGTTTTTTGAGGATTAACTGAACTTTTTCCTCTAGTGCACTCAATACAGTATCGGCGTCAATCGTGCGCCCGCCACCACTAATGGCAATAATGGGAATTGCGTTAATCGGATCATCGCAAGAGCGAACATAATCAACTAATTCAAACCCGTCTGTTTCAGGCATCAAAACATCAGTAATTATCAGGCCAAAAGGACGTTCTTGCAGGATTGTCATGGCGTCTTTAGCGTTATCAACACCCATAACGGCATAACGATGTGCCTCTAAAAATTTAACCATAGAGGCTCTGATAAATTCATTATCATCAACGATAAGTATAGGTAATTCCGCCATAATCCACTCTTATTTCTTATAAAATCTATCTTATTCTTTAGCCTAGGGCAAAAGAAATAATGTTTTGCTAAAAAAACTTAAAAATTTATGTAATTTTTATTGGGTTTTAATAATGGCTTCGACACATTCTGGATTCGCAAGTGTTGATATGTCACCAAGGTTATCGGTGTCTTTTGCGGCAATTTTACGCAAAATTCGGCGCATAATTTTCCCTGATCTGGTTTTAGGCAAGGCATCAACATATTGAATGCAGTCTAAAACCGCAATAGGACCAATGATTTTTCGTACTGTTGCAATTATTTCTTGATCAAATTCATCGTGTTTTTTTTCCCCCTCACGTAAAATAACATAAGCGTAAATGCCTTGACCTTTGATGTCGTGGGGGAAGCCAACAACGGCGCTCTCGGCTACTGAGGGGTGTTCATTGATGGCGCTTTCAATTTCGGCAGTGCCAAATCGATGGCCGGAAACATTGATGACGTCGTCAACACGACCCGTGATCCAATAATATCCGTCCTTGTCACGGCGGGCGCCGTCCCCCGTGAAATATTTTCCTTCAAAGGTTGAAAAATATGTCTCTTTAAACCGTGTATGGTTTTTGTAAACGGTGCGCATTTGTCCGGGCCAACTGTCGCTGATGCATAAATTGCCTTCACATTCACCTTCTAAAACATGACCATCATTATCAACGATAACAGGTTGAATACCAAAAAACGGTTTGGCGGCCGATCCTGGTTTAAGGGCTGTGACGCCAGGAAGTGGGGTCAACATATGTCCGCCTGTTTCGGTTTGCCACCATGTATCAACGATGGGGCATCGTTTTTCACCAACAATATTGTAATACCATTCCCATGCCTCGACATTTATCGGCTCACCCACGGTACCTAAAACACGTAAAGATGACCGATTATATTGTGTGACGTATTTATCGCCTTGTTTGAGGAGGGATCGAATGGCCGTTGGCGCGGTGTAAAATAAATTGACTTTGTGATCTTCAACAATTTGCCAAAACCGTCCCCAATCGGGATAATTGGGAATGCCCTCATAAATAACCTGTGTCGCGCCATTGCTCATGGGGCCATAAACGATATAGCTATGTCCCGTAATCCAACCAACATCTGCAGTGCACCAATAAATATCGTCATCCCCGCGCCAATCAAATGTTAATTCATGCGTATATGACGCATAAACCAAATATCCGCCCGTGGTGTGCATAACGCCCTTTGGCGTGCCTGTTGATCCGGATGTGTATAGGATGAAGAGCGGGTCTTCCGCGTTCATTTCCTCGCACGGACATTCAACATTCTGATGATCAACGGCGTCATGCCACCATAAGTCGCGTCCGTCTTGCATTTTTGTGCCGTCTTGTGTGTGTTGGTAGACTAAAACAGTTTTGACATCGGGGCATTGTTCAAGAGCTTGGTCAACGTTCTCTTTCAACGGAACAGTTTTCTCACCGCGCAGAGCCTGATTAGCGGTAATCACAAGCGTGGATTCACAATCTTGAATGCGTGTTTTCAGGGATTCAGGTGAAAAACCACCAAAGACAACGGAATGAATGGCGCCAATCCGCGCACATGCCAACATGGCATAAGCCGCCTGCGGTATCATAGGCATGTAAATTGTTACGCGGTCGCCCTTTTTAACGCCTTGTTCTTTCAAGGCATTGGCCAAGCGGCATGTTTCTCTATAGGCTTCGCGATAGGTTATGGTTTCGGCCTGTCCGGCCTCATCACGTTCAAAAATAAACGCCGTACGGTCGCCGCGATCCCCCAAATGACGATCCAGACAGTTATAGCAGGCATTCAATGTGCCGTCTTCAAACCATTTAATGGATACATCGCCATCAAATGACGTGTTTTTGACGATTTCAAATGGTTTGATCCAATCAACGCGCTGAGCCACTCCGCCCCAAAACTCATGTGGGTTATCAATAGATTGCCGATATAGCTCTTCATAACTTTGTATATCAATATTGCTGTGATGATTGATTTGCGGTGGGGTTGGGTATGTTTTATCGTCTAATTTTTCTTGAGCCATGAATAAACAGTGCCCTAATTTTTACCAAAGTTCAAATTTGAAATCACTCAGGAAAATTGCGGAATAAAGGAAAAACGCCCCAATCAAAATAAAACCAATGGACGTAAAAATGTTAATGCGTTGCACAAATTTTGTGTCGGATAAAGCTTCTTTGACCTGTGTGACTAATGTGATCAATAAAATATCTGCCATATTCCCAACAATTATGATAATCCCAACGCCCAAAAGAATATCTGTCCAGCCCAACGTCCCTAGTTCGATGAAATTAGGCACGATCCCGACAAAGTAAAAAATTGTAATGGGGTTGGCTAATGTCATCACGATCCCAAGGCTATAATTTTCAATAAAGGCGCGCTTTTTATCTTGATCAACACGACCCTTCCATAAGCCTTTTTCAATGTTTGAAAAACCTTTATAGCCAAGGTAAATAAGATAGATCCCGCCTATCACTTTAAAATAAAAACCGATAGAATCGATAAGGATATGGGCAATTGTCGCACTTAAACCCGCGATCATAAAATAAAATATAACAGTACTTGTGGCGCCTAAAGTGAAAAACCAGGCAGGGAAAAACCCGTCATTGAGTGCACGGGTGATTTTCATCGCCTGATTGGGTCCAGGTTTGATATATAAGAGCGCAATGGATAAGGCAAAAATGGCGAGTGTTTCGAGGCTCATTTACAATGTCGTTTCGCTGAGTTTCAAAATATAATCCCATTCATTTTTACGAACAGGGGCAACAGATAACCGCGATTGTTTCAAAAGCGCCATGTCCGCTAATTTTGGATCGGCCTTTATTTGCGCCAATGTCACGGGCTTGTTGACGGGCTTAACGGCCTTGAAATCAACCATGCCAAACCGGCCTTTTTCATCGGTGTGGTCGGGGTAATAATCGCTGACGACTTCACAGATACCGACAATTTCCTTGCCTTCATTCGAATGATAGAAAAAAGCAAGGTCTCCGATATTCATGGCCTTCATGTTGTTGGAGGCCTGATAATTGCGAACACCATCCCAATGCTCGACGCCTTTTTTGACCTGGTCGTCCCAGCTCCATTTATACGGTTCGGATTTGATCAGCCAATATTGCATGAGGCATATTATGCTGCATTTTTTGCAAATGGTCTATCCAGCAATTGCTCAACGGCTTTATCAAAGGATAATTCTTCGCGTAAACATTGATAGATTGTGTCGGCGATCGGCATATCAACGGCGTTGGCCTGTGCCAATTTTCGTAAAGCCTCAGCGGTGTGGACGCCTTCCGTGACAGATTTCCTCTCTTTCATAATGTCTTCCAAAGTTCGCCCTTCGCCTAACATTACACCTAAAGAGAAATTTCGTGATTGCATGGATGAACAGGTCAACATCACATCGCCAAATCCGCACATACCCATCAATGTTTTTTCGTCTGCGCCCATGGCTTTGGCTAAACGGCCCATTTCTGCAATACCACGCGTAATGAGCGCGGCCTTGGCGTTTTCACCTAATTTCATACCGTGCAAAGCCCCACAAGCAATGGCCAAAACATTTTTGACGGCGGCGCCAATTTGCGCTCCTAAAATATCATCTGTGATATAAGGCCGGAAATTACGACATCCTAAGTGATCGGCCAAATAAGCGGCCATATCTTTATCTTCACATGCAATGGTGACCCCTGTGGGTAAACCTAATGCAACTTCACGGGCGAAGCATGGGCCCGTCATGACCGCAGGAACTGCATTTGGAATTGTTTCTTTTAAAACTTGAGACAACATTTTACCTGTTTCAATTTCAATCCCTTTCGAGCAGATGACGATTGGTTTGCCGTCCAAGGACTCGTGTCGCAAACCCTCTAATGTGGCGCGCACAAATTGTGCGGGGGTGACAATCAGAATAATATCCATTCCGTGAAGATCGGATAGGCTGTTTGTGACATTGATGTTTTGATTAAGGGTAACACCAGGCAAAAACATGGTATTTTCGTCATTTTTTTCTATGTCTTCGCAGACATCACTCTCGCGTGCCCAAAGCATGACCCGGCGGCTTGCCACAGCCTGAATATGAGCGAGCGCCGTTCCCCATGCACCGGCACCCACAACACCAATTGATTTTGTCTCAGTTGTCATTTTATTCCCTTTTCAAATTTTCTAGCGGCCATCTTGGTCTGGCTTTGACATCCAGCGAATCTACCCATCCCTTTTTTAGCCGTTCTATCCCTGCCCATGCAATCATTGCCGCGTTATCTGTACACAACACTGGCGGGGGTGCAGTAAAAATCAGATTATGCTCCTTTGTCAAGCGAACAAGATGATCTTTGATCGTCTGATTGGCCGCAACCCCACCGCCAGTAACAAGATAAGGCTTTTTATCCCCATTGTTACCATAGCGCTGATTGAATATGGATATGGCATTTTTGACACGGTTGTTCATGATTTCGGCGACGGCTTTTTCCATTGCGGCGGCAAGCATGATCTTGTCGTCTTGTGACATATTATCGGTGACATATCTCAAAACCGCTGTTTTCAATCCGGAAAATGAAAAATCGCATCCATCGCGGCCGACCATCGGGCGTGGAAGTGAAAATTGTTTTTCAGCAGCAGTAATATCCTTGCACTGTGCGGCCAACTCCGCGACATGTTTTCCACCTGGAAATGGAAGGCCTAGCATGCGGCCCACCTTGTCAAAACACTCTCCGACCGCATCGTCCAGCGTTGTTCCTAATAATTCATAATGCCCTAAGTTATGGGCAATCAATATTTGTGTATGCGCCCCTGAAACCAATAAAACAAGATAGGGAAATTCAATATTGTCACTAAGACGGGGTGACAATACATGCCCTTCAAGGTGATTAATACCAATAAAGGGTTTATCGGCCATGCATGCGATGGTCTTACCTGCCATCATGCCGACAATAACTCCGCCAATCAGACCCGGCCCACATGTGGCAGCGATCCCATCTATATCACTTAAGGTTACTTTGGCATCATCCAGCGCCTTTTGGGTAATGAATTGGATTTGATCCATATGAGCGCGTGCGGCGATTTCAGGGACAACACCGCCATATCTTTCGTGATTTTGAATCTGAGATGAAACAACGTTCGATAAGATCGATTTATCGACATCGACCACCGCCGCCGCCGTTTCGTCACATGAACTTTCGATGCCCAAAACTTTCATTTTCTGCGAATTAGCCCTTTTCTTTTATCTTTGGTCGTTTTATCAAATAACCTGAAGAAAATAAAACAGAATAAAAATTGAAATGAAACTTGGGACACGAGGCAGTAAGCTTGCCCTTATACAGACACAAAAGGTTGTGGAGGCATTAAAGGCCACCCGTCCGGATATTAAAGCAGAAATTATTATTATTCAAACATCTGGGGATTGGAAGCCGTCTCATGGAGAGAGACTTCTGGCAGAGGCAGAGGGCGGTAAAGGATTATTTGCAAAAGAAATAGAGATGGCGTTGTTGGACGGTGTTATTGATGTCGGCGTGCATTCCCTCAAGGATGTGCCAACGACACTCGATAATCGTTTAAGGATCGATCATACCCTGGAGCGGGATGACCCGCGCGATGCTTTTATTTCTGATAAGGCAGGGTCGATTGATGAACTGCCTGCCGGTGCGGTTATCGGGACATCGTCAATGCGGCGAAAATGTATCTTGCTTTCTCGTCGTTCTGACCTTGAGGTCGTTCCCTTGCGGGGCAATGTGGACACACGGTTGCGTAAAATGCGCGAAGGGCAGGTTGATGCAACAGTTGATGCATATGGGCATTTGAAAGACCTAATTGCTGACATTGTAGTGTGCAACGAGGTTACTCCTCAACCAGGACACAATCTTGTGCAATTGATTGAAAGTGATCCGGGCACAGCCTCAGAAGTCACAAGATATCAAGAACTGATTGACATCATTATTGAAGTTATCAAGGTAGGTAATACCACAGGTCTTCCTGTAACACAGTATCCAGTAATAACCTGGGCGGATGCTAATTTACAGCGTGACTTTGTGGAAATTGCCAAAGAGACAGCGAAAAATTCATTCACTCCATATGGTGCTAGCTATAATCCAGTAACTGGTATTATGACGCTGGAAATTGGACCTCATCCATACGAGTATGGTGATAAGATTAGACTCAAAGAAGAA
>CAJXOI010000041.1 GCA_913057885.1 uncultured Micavibrio sp. | reverse complement strand
TTATTCTTTCCGCGCTGGGCGAGGTGGATGACCGCGTCAAAGGGTTGCGATCGGGCGGCGATGATTACCTTGTCAAACCCTTTTCTTTTAACGAGCTTTTGGCCCGCATCGAAGTGATGGCCAATCGCATAAGCCGTCAAAACGGTAGCGACCAAGATACAACGCTTGCTGCACATGATCTTAAGGTGGATCTGCTCTCTCGAAAAGTTACGCGGGGACAACATAATATCGATTTGCAATCCACGGAATTCCGACTGCTGGACTATTTATTAAGGAATAAAAACAAGGTCGTGACCCGCACGATGTTGTTGGAAAATGTGTGGGATTATCACTTTGACCCCCAAACCAACGTGATTGATGTTCATATTTCGCGTCTGCGTGCCAAAATCGATAAGGGGTTTGACACCCCCATCATTAAAACAGTCCGCGGAGCGGGATATATTATCGAAGAATAACAATGCCAACGGCCCAAACCAAACGCAGTTATATCAAAAGCTCCAGCTTTATCATGGCGGTTCTATTTACCGTCTTATGCGGAATGGCGGCGCTATCACTTGGATACTTCATCAATTACTTTACCCAAGGACATTTCGTTGAGAGCACCGAGGCTGTGTTAGACTCGCAAATGTCATTGGTGGACAAAACAGGGCTAGAGGAACAAGGCGCCGTTGGAGACTATGTATATCTTTATCTGGATGAGGACGGTTCATTTCCTGAAACAATTCAATCCTTTGAAAGACTCTCGCAAAACACGGAAGGGCTTTTGATTTTTCGTTATCTAGAGAGCGGTAACCGCTATGCAGGGAAAATTTATACCCTTGGAAACGGATTAAAACTGTTGATCGGGTTTGATATTACCGAGATTTACAATCAATTTTACTTCATGCAAATTTTGGGATTTGCCAGCATTGTTTTTGTGATGTTAGTTGTATTTGCAAGTTACATCATCAGTGTGTTTGTAGTCAGCGGGACCAACAAAATTGTCGAAACGGCACAAGACATTATCCGCACTGGCGATTTATCAAGACGATTGGAATTTAACTCCCACTGGGATGACCTAAGCAACATGGCAATTATTCTAAATTCCCTTTTGGATCGGATTGAAACATTGATGGCAGGTGTACGACAAGTGTCGGACAATATCGCGCATGATTTAAGAACGCCCCTTACAAGACTGCGTAATCACATTGAAGATTTGCAAAAAAAATACGAGCAAGAGGATTACGATGTATTATTAAACGAGGCCGATCATTTGCTTGATACTTTTACCGCATTATTGCGTGTATCGCGCATTGAAACGGAACAGCAAAAAAGTCATTTTCATACCATCGACCTTGAACGCATCATTGAAGATGTAATCGATTTTTACACACCGCTTGCCGAGGAAAAAAACATCAACCTAACGGTGAATACAGAATCCGCGACACTGCATGGTGATAAAGATTTATTATTTCAAGCATGCGCCAATTTGTTGGATAATGCGATTAAATTTACCTCCCAAGATGGTAGCATCCACATAGAGCTTATATCCAATCATGATGGCATCACATTGACCATTTCCGATAGCGGTATTGGCGTTGACGAGGATGATATCAATAAAATCTATGACCGGTTTTATCGCACGGAAAAAAGCCGAACAACCAAAGGAACAGGATTAGGATTAAGCCTTGTTAAAGCGGTCATTGTGCTGCATGGCGGACACATTCATGCTGAACCGAATAACCCCGGCCTGCGTATCGTTACAAAGTTTTAAGAAACATGCCATAGCATTGTAAGTGATTTCGAGGCATACTTTGCATCATGAAAATTGCAGTTATTGGCGCGGGAATTTCGGGAATGGGCGCGGCCTATTTGTTGGCGCCCCATCACGACGTCACCTTATTTGAAAAGAATAATTATATCGGTGGGCACAGCCGCACTATAGATGTTCAAGACCAATCAAAACCTATATCCGTAGATACAGGATTTATTGTTTTTAATGATTGGAATTATCCTAATTTATTTGGGTTATTTCGGGCGCTTAATGTGCCATATGAAAAAAGCGATATGTCCTTTGGCGCCAGCATCGATAATGGGTGGTTGGAATATGCATCTGGTGGATTATTTGCACAAAAATCAAATTTGATCCGCCCTGCCTTTTGGGGGATGTTGTACGATATTATTCGGTTTAACAAGCAGGCCCGCAGTTATACCAAACGGGACGATGACATCACCTTGGGCGAATGTTTGGATGAAATGGATATGGGAAAATGGTTTCGAAATTATTATTTGTTGGCCATGGGCGCCGCAATTTGGAGTTGCCCTATCGACACCATCATGCAATTCCCGGCCAAGACCTTTTTGAAATTTTTTGATAATCACGGCCTGTTAAATTTGGTCAACCGCCCGCAATGGTACACCGTCAGCGGCGGTAGTCGTGAATATGTATCGCGCCTGATAAATGCGCTGGATGGTAAAGTGCATAAAAATAACGGCGCAACAAAAGTGATTCCTCAAAAGGATGGACGCGCCCTCATTCAAACTCAAGATGATAAAGAGTATATGTTTGATCAGGTTATTTTGGCCTGCCACGCCGATGAAGCTCTGTCGTTAATAGATAAACCAAGCAACGCCGAAAAAGATATTTTAGGGTCTTTCCGTTATCAAGATAACCGCATTGTTACGCACACGGACGAGAGTTTTATGCCCCAAAACAAAAAATGTTGGGCCAGTTGGGTGTATCTGTCCGAAGGAAAAAAAGACACAAAACCTCATGTCTCGCTTAGCTATTGGATGAACAATCTACAAAATTTTGAGACAGAGAACCCGGTTCTGGTCACATTAAATCCTGGACGAGAACCAGACCAAGACAAAATTATTGATGAACATGTTTTTACGCATCCGATTTTTGATCGTTCGGCCATCAACGCTCAGCCCCGTATGAGACAAATTCAGGGAAAGCGCGGGCTGTGGTTTTGCGGGGCCTATCAACGCTATGGATTTCACGAAGATGGCTTGCTTTCTGCGGTTAATGTTGCAAAAGCCATCGGAGTTTCCATCCCATGGGAATAAGTGACACCCCGCAAGTGCTGTTTGGAAAGGTCATGCACGCAAGGCTTTTTCCTAAAGAAAATGCCTTTCGATACGGCATTTATTACATAAGTCTGCCTTTATCAAAAATCGACAAAATGCCACTTTCTTATAACCGTTTCGCGGCAATGTCCTTTTATGATCGTGATCACGGGGATTGCGATGGGTCATCACTACAATCATGGGCAAAAAAAGCATTGAAAAAATACGGCATCAGCAAGGCCGATGGCGAAATAACCCTGTTGTGCATGCCACGTGTGTTTGGGTACGTTTTTAACCCCGTCAGTTTTTGGATCTGCCAGGATAAAAAAGGGGATGTCCGTGCCGTTATTTGCGAGGTCCATAATACATTCGGTGAACGTCACAGTTACATCTGTGCTCATCCCGACCAGCGCCCCATCAAGGAAAAAGATGTTTTAAAAGGGGATAAATTATTTCACGTTTCCCCGTTTATGGAACGCGAGGGGCATTACACATTTCGCTTCGATTTTCGTGATAATCAATTTGGCGCATGGATTGATTTTTTTGGTGCAAACGGTGAAAAAAAGTTGATCACATCCTTGGTGGGCGATATGCAAGAAATGCATAAGCCAACTTTGAGGCGCGCATTTTGGGCGTATCCACTCGTTACATTTAAGGCAATTGCCCTGATCCATTGGCAGGCAGTGAAAATTGTTTTGAAGGGTATAAAATATATCCCAAAACCAGCGCAAAAAAGACCGCGACACAGCGCCACAGAGGATGTTAAAAAAATTTAATCGAAAAGAAATTCTTTTGTTAGTCATTTGTGCTATTTTTGATTGTTATGCTGAAACAAATTGCAACAGATACATTATTTAAAAGCCTTGATCATCTTCAGTCAGGGACCCTTGAGTTAACAACTCCAGATGGGCAAACCCGTGTTTTCCAAGGAAAAGAGGACGGTGAAACTGCCAACATAACCCTCCACGATTGGCGGGTCGTGTCCAATATGATTCGCAAAGGTGATGTCGGTTTTGCCGACGATTACCGCCATGGTCTGTGGGAAAGTAATGACCTCAGGGCCTTAACAACACTGGGCTTACTTAATCGTCAGGCGATGGATCGCATGGTAACGGGACACAATCTTTTTCGGACTGTTTCGCGTTTGTCGTATTTATTGCGCTTAAACACAGTGAAGGGCAGCAAGAAGAATATTCACGCCCATTATGATTTAGGGAATGATTTTTACCAATTATGGCTCGACCCCTCAATGACTTATTCGTCGGCTTTGTTTGATCAAAATGATAATGATCTAACCGCCGCGCAGCACCGCAAATATGACCGCATGATCGATTGTCTGGGAAATTCCTCGGGGCGTTTGCTTGAAGTTGGATGCGGTTGGGGTGGATTGGCTGAACGCGCGATCACTAAAGGTGACTATGACATTAAGGGCATTACTCTGTCTGAACAACAACATGACTATGCGCAAAACCGTCTTGGTAAAAACGCAAATATCGCCCTTGAAGATTACCGCCACCAAAGTGGAAAATTCGACAATATTATTTCCATTGAAATGTTCGAGGCCGTGGGCGAGCGATATTGGCCCACCTATTTCGGCAAAGTTAAAGACTTGTTGTCCGAAAAGGGAACTGCCGTCATTCAAACCATCACGATGAATGAACATGACTTCCCACGGTATCGCCGTGGCGGTGATTTTATCCGAAGCTATATTTTCCCTGGCGGCATGTTGCCAAGCCCATCCCGTTTTAACGAAGAGGCGCGTAAAGCAGGTCTTAAAACCGGAAATCATTATCAGTTTGGCCTGGATTACGCCAGAACATTAGAAACATGGTTGGCCAATTTTGACGCAAAAATTGATGATATAAAGGCGCTTGGCTATGACGATGGCTTTATTCGTTTATGGCGTTTTTACCTTGCCGCATGTGCATCGGGCTTTAGGACAGGGCGGACGGATGTTATTCAGGTGGAGCTGAATCATGCTTAAAATATTGTCGCTCACATTTTTTATGCTGCATTTCTTTGCCATCAATCCTGCATTGGCGAATATGCCCTTTGTTGAAAAACACATTCCCAAAGCCCAAAAAGTGGGTGAAGCCCGTTTAACAGTAATGTTTTGGGATGTGTATGACGCCACATTATTTGCCCCAAACGGGCAATGGGCCAAGCAAAAACCATTTGCATTAACGCTTTCTTATCTTAGAGATTTTGAGGGTGAAGATATTGCCGATCGATCTATTAAAGAAATACGGAAACAAGGCTTTGATGACGAGGTCAAATTGGCAACTTGGCACACTCAGATGCGGCAGGCCTTTCCGGATGTTCAAAATGGCGATCAATTAACCGGAATTTACACCCAAGATGGCCATACTCTGTTTTACATGGGCGATACACGTGTCGGAACAATCAAAGCCCCGGCCTTGGGAAAAAAATTTTTTGCGATTTGGCTTGGCCCCGAGACCAGCATTCCCAATTTCCGTTATAGCTTGCTTGGTTATTCAAATGCTGAAAAAGATAATACCGCAAGTCGACCTGTTTCTTACAGAGAGTAAAGATTTTCCCTGGGATTATCATAGGGCGGTAATAAGAGCAGTATAATGGAACGAACATCATGGATGTTTGTTCATATAACAAAGTATTTTAACATGTATTCTTTGCAAAAAATAACACTTACCGCGCTGGCCGTCTTATTCCTCAATGCTTGCACCGAGGCGGGGTTATTCGTTGCCAATGTTCCCTCAACATTCAATAACGCCACAACATATTCGGACATTATTTATGATAGGGAAACTGGGCAAAAACTGGATCTTTACGTTCCTCAAAATGCCCGAAACGCTCCTGTTCTCGTTTTTCTATATGGCGGGCGCTGGACATTCGGCCAAAAGGAACAATATCGCTTTGTCGCAAATCGCTTTCTAACCGAGGGTTATATCGTTGTTATCCCTGACTATCGCAAATATCCGGCCGTCAAATTTCCCGCGTTTGTGAAGGACGCGGCCGCTGCAATCGCATGGACTCATAAAAACATTGGCGATTATAACGGTGATCCAAATATGATATTTTTATCTGGCCACTCATCTGGTGCGCATCTTGGTGCATTGGTTTCAACAGACCCACAATATTTGAAAGAATATGGTCTACGCCGATCTGTTATAAAGGGCTTTGTGGGATTATCCGGCCCTTATGCTTTTGAACCACAATCAGATGATTTAAAAGCCATGTTTGGTCCACCTGAACAATATCCGCGCATACGTGCCAATAATTTTGTCGACGGCGGGCAACCGCCAATGCTTTTAATTCAAGGATTGGATGATGGGACCGTTGCGCTGCAAAATACGAAAAAATTAAAAGCCGCCATTGAAAATCAAGGCGGTCAGGTTGAAATGGTTACATATCCCGACATAGATCATTCGGAAACCATAGGGTCGCTTATGTGGTATTGGCGGCATAAATCCAATATTAAAGAGGAAATGATCACTTTTTTTGAGAGTCAAAGGAGATAAATTATGGATGACATTCGCGGAAAACATATATGGATTATTGGTGCCAGCAGCGGCATAGGCGCGGCTCTTAGTAAAGAGCTAGCATCACAAGGTGCAAAGCTTGCCCTGTCGGCACGCAGGCAAGAAAAATTAGAGGATCTTCTCAAAACCCTGGATGGTGATGGGCATGTTGTTGCGCCATTAGATGTCTCTGAGCCCAAAGACATTGTCTCCGCACAAGAAGACATTCTGAAGACATTTTCACAAATCGATAGCGTTATATTTCTGGCGGCTATTTATTCTCCGCACAGCGGCGAGAAAAAACCCCTATCTTTCATCCATAAAATGTTGGATGTGAATATTGGCGGTGCGTTTAATATGATAGATGTAATCGAACCGCAATTTGAACAACAGGGCCATGGCCAATTGGTCATTTGCGCATCCGTGGCGGGGTATCGCGGGGGGCGCTACGGGCAACCGGATTGCGCGACAAAAG
>CAJXOI010000040.1 GCA_913057885.1 uncultured Micavibrio sp. | reverse complement strand
TTGCGGCTTCTATCTGTTGTTGTGCCAACGCATCGGCCATTTCTGCACCTTGCTCTTGAATACCTTCTTCACATCCGATGATGGCGCCGTTTTCGTCTGTTTGCGTTCCAGGAGCCAGAGCTTCACCTCCAGCACCAAGATCTCCCGCAGCAGTTAAATTACATTCACCGTTCCCAGTCTCCATTGATGTACGGGACGCTTCAATGAGGGATTGACGTGTTGCTGGATCGTCCAAATTCATATTTGGTTGAACCAATGCTGGGTTAACAGGCATCATTTCGCCTGTTGTGGGGCTGACCACACGGATCTCATAGTGAAGGTGTGGACCTGTGCTGTTTCCTGTGTTACCGGAATTCCCCACGGATGTACCTGCCGTGATATTTTGACCGTTACTCACGTTGATTGTATCCAAATGCCCATAAAGGACAGAATAATTTTGTGATTGAACAACTACTGTGTTTCCATAGCCCCCGACTGAGCCAGCCGTAACAACTTGTCCGCTAATGGTTGAAAGCATCGGGTTGCCGACACCTACTGCGTAGTCAATTCCTTTGTGGCATGTGCTGCCGATGCCTCCAGGGGATGCCCGTGGGCCAAACTCACTTGAAACACGATGATCCACTCCTGCAGGGATTGGAGATCCAGATATACCTGCCCACACGGCCAATATCGGCATCAAAATAAAAACGGAAAGGTATATGAATATTTTAAGCTTCATCGCCATTATTCATTTCCCTCCAATTCTTCTTGTTCGACATATTGTCGTTGCCCATCCCACACAAAAACGGTTGCTTCACGAATGTTTGGGCGCTTATAAACATGGATTTTTTGAAGTTTTCCATCAAAAGAGGGTTCAAGCCGGATATATTGCGCGGGCGATTCGAAAATTTTGATCAATCCGCGCGATGTTTGTGCAAAACCATGGACATAAGTATTACCGTAGTCATCAACCAAAATATATTCATCTTGAACATTAACTAAAATTTCGTCTTTGCCATCATAATTCAAATCAACAAAGGCAAAGGATAACCAGGGTGAAGACCCGATTTGTTCTTTCATCGGGGCGATTTCTTCTTCCAAGGCATCATACATTGCGATTTCAAGTTCTGGTTCAACCATCATTGTAAACTCAACATCTTGTAAAATCTGCGCCATAGACTGGGATGCGCTAAAGGCAGTAAGCACGGCCATAAGAGTAATAACAGGGATAGTTTTTATAAATTTCATTATCATGATCTTTTTTTACTCCACCCTATCTGTTACAGGTTCCATCATATCCCGTGCGGCGCCTTCAAATGCATCATTCTGATTGCCAAACATACCTTGCAATCCATCATTTGCTGCGGAACAAACTTGTTCAAGAAGGCGATCCGGACTTGCCATGCCGCTTATCATATTCCCGACGTTACCCATTTGTCCCATCATTTCGCCCATTTGACCGCCCAAAATATCACCAAGTGATGGAATTTGCGGCATCTCGATACATTGTGAAATCAACCACGCCTGTTCCTGCATGTTGCAATTTGAACTTGGGCCGGCGCTGAATAATCCGCCACCGCCGCCACCAAGGCCACCTAACAAGCTTGAAAATTGACTTGTGATATTGCTAAAGGCTTGGTTAATGACATCATTAATGCCACCCAAAATGTTCCCGCCCATGAATTGCTGCAGGGTATTTTGGAGGGGTTGTTGAACATTGGGTCCAATGCTGCTGCTTGTATCTTTATTCGGGTTTGAATGTATCCCGCCAAGTTCAGAAAAAATCTCCGTTGTCTGGTCAAAGCATGTCAATTGCTCAACAGGTGTTGGTTGCGTAATGGCGGCACTTGCGGCCTCCAATTGTTGTTGTGTTAATGCATCGACGCGGTCAACGGCACTCTGCATAACCTCCGGGTCACATCCGATGAGGCTATGACGGCCTTCCACCTGAGCTTGTGCAAATAAGTCAGCCGCATTGGGAACACCTCCACCACAAGTTCCTCCTGGAACATCTCCAAACATGCCGTATCCCCCAAATCGAGCGGCGTAATCAGCCAAAGATGTGCCTAGCTGGTCGCTTGCGCCGCCGGCGCCTCTTGCCCATCTTGACGCACCACCGCACCCGCCAAGGTGCGCAGCGCCTAATAAGCCGGAGCGTGTGATTGTCACGCCATTACGAACTTGTCCGATGTAGTTATAGGCACCATTGCGTTCTAAGCAGGCATCGTTTTCAGCAGTGAACTGACGAATTGCAGCTTCTTGCATGGCTGGATTATTTATAAATGCTTGGTGGTCAGTAATTCCCATCCCGTTCAGTGTTGCCGGCATAAACTGATATTTTCCATGTGGTCTGGTCCCTTGATGAATGCCTCCGTTTGTTATAACTGGCCCCATACAGGTATACTGATCTCTACAGCCCCCGCTTTCACTTTGTCCCAAAGCGTTATAGAAAGCGTCGGCGTCACAATCTGTGGAGGTGCCTCCGCCTGCTGGTACATATGCCGAGGCAGGTGTGGGCTGAGAATAGGCACTCGTAGCGGGATAGAGTAACATTCCCATCAAAAGGGCGGCAAGTAATAGAAAATAAAATTTTTTACTAATCATTCTCATCTATTTATCTCACTGTAATTTTGACCATTCCAAGCCCATATGGATATATGCCGCTGCCCCTGCAAATTACCAATGCTTATTATATTATCCGCGGCTTCGCCCCGAGTATTAACATCACGGTATAAATCAAAAGTTTGAAGGCTTAATATTAATGACCACTGATTACGGCCATCTCTTTTGTATATGTAAAACGGACATCCGTGACCAGTACAATAAAAGCCATAAGCATCCTCGGCAGTAACAATGATGTAATTATTCTCGTTATTTTCGTCGAGTGATAAATAGCGAGCGTAAAAAGTTACGTTTTCTTTATCTTCTTGGGCGATATCAAAGAAAATAGGGTCTAATTTTTTCGCAAGATCTAGCGCATCTTGGTTGTTCGTAGCTTCGTTCACAACAATTCTCATAAGCTCTGGTCCTTTGTCACCTTCATCCTGCGCCTTAACGGGCTGGGTGTGTAGATATAAGACGAAGAACATCATCGCCATGAACACCATGACGTGGATCAATGAGATTACGGAGATTTTATACACGGTTACTCTTTCCTTTTTCATTTTATTCTACCCTATCCGTGACTGGTGAAAAGGTATCTTCGGCAGCTGCGTTAAAACGGCTATCCAAATTGCCGAAATACCCCTGTAATTCATTATTGGCCATGGAGCAAACTTGCTCCATCAAGCGATCAGGGCTGGATAAACTACCAAGCATGTTGCCGACATTATTCACTGCACCCATTATCTCGCCAACCTGTCCCCCAATTATATCACCAAGTGACGGAATAGAGGGCATCTCGATACACTGTGAAATCAACCACGCCTGTTCCTGCATGTTGCAATTTGAACTTGGGCCGGCGCTGAATAATCCGCCACCGCCGCCACCAAGGCCACCTAACAAGCTTGAAAATTGACTTGTGATATTGCTAAAGGCTTGGTTAATGACATCATTAATGCCACCCAAAATGTTCCCGCCCATGAATTGCTGCAGGGTATTTTGGAGGGGTTGTTGAACATTGGGTCCAATGCTGCTGCTTGTATCTTTATTCGGGTTTGAATGTATCCCGCCAAGTTCAGAAAAAATCTCCGTTGTCTGGTCAAAGCATGTCAATTGCTCAACCGGTGTTGGTTGCGTAATGGCGGCACTTGCGGCCTCCAATTGTTGTTGTGCAAGGGCTTCTGAGAGGTTTCTTGCTTGCTCCTGAACACCGTCTTCGCACCCGATGTTTCCTTCCGCATGCACAACATGAGGGGCAACAAAGACAGCAATCATCAAGGTAATCAGGAATATACCCCCAACCTTTTGTTTAAAATGAGTTTTTGCTCCCCTTAAAAAAAACATTATTTCCTAAAATCCGTACACTTTTAATCCCAAATCCGATTTTAATGACCCTTAATGAGGGTAAATCGAAAATATGCCACCATACAATGCTAGCATAGAAACCGTTAAAAATTCATAAAATTTTAGATAAATTATCAGCTTTAATGATTAAGCCGCGTCTTCGATATCAATATCCAGAATGGCCATATTGAAATCATAGGAGACTTCGCCTTCATCAACGTCTTTGTAAATAACGCCTAAAAATTCACCTTTCAGCAAAACCTCAACGGAGTCGCCTGTTTTACGCATGCGCAATGTTAAATCGGGCAGGCCGAATTTTTTTTGCAAATATGTTTGAACTTTGAGGATTTCTTCTGGAGTCATGGGTGTTCCTTATTACTTAAGCTTTTCTTCAAATATGTCTTGATCGAACCCTAGCAAAATTTCATCCCCTTTGGCAATGATCGGACGTTTAATAATTGCTGGTTTGGCATCGGCAAGCAACTCCGCCTGCTCTCGCGACATGGTTTCGCGATCTTTTTCTGGCAATTGCCGCCATGTCATGCCTTTGCGGTTAATCACATTTTCTCATCCGTGGATATCCATGGCTTTTTTAAGAAGACCCATATCAACACCCGATTTTTTATAGTCATGATACGTATAATCAATGCCATGGGCATCCAACCAGGCGAATGTCTTTTTCATCGTGTCGCAGTTTTTAATGCCATATACTGTAATTGTCATTAAAACGGCGCCTTGCAATTGTCATTCAGCATCGCAACGGCCTCATCGAGGGGTAGGATTGTTTGATCTTGTGATCCTAACTGCCTAATGGCGACGGTCCCGCTTTCGGCCTCGCGTTTTCCAACCACAAAAATATAGGGAACTTTTGCGACAGAATGCTCACGAATTTTGTAATTGATCTTTTCATTGCGCAGGTCAATGTCTGCGCGTAAGCCACTGTTTTTTAATTGATTAAATGTATTTTGTGCATATTCGCCTGCATCATCCGTAATAGGCGTGACAACGCATTGCACAGGCGCCAGCCAATGCGGCAATTTGCCTGCATAATGTTCAATCATCACACCGATAAACCGTTCAACAGACCCCAAAATCGCGCGGTGAATCATATGCGGCGTGTGGCGGGCACCATCTTCGCCAATATATTCCAATTTCAGGCGGTTTGGCATGTTCATATCCACCTGAACGGTTCCGCATTGCCATTCACGTCCAATCGCATCCAATAATTTAAAATCAAGCTTTGGTGCGTAAAAGGCACCGTCGCCCTCGTTAATCACCCAATTCATGTCGATTCGATCCAAAACCTTGCGCAAACCGGCCTCGGCACGATCCCAATCTTCCTCGGTTCCAATTCTTTGCTCAGGGCGGGTTGAAAAATGCACGGTGATGTGGTCCGCCATACCTAAATCAGCATAAACTTCCTTGATCAAATCGCACATTTTGACAACTTCGTCTTCCAATTGGTCATGCGTGCAAAAAATATGCGCATCGTCTTGTGTAAAGGCCTGAACCCGCATTAGACCATGGCGTGCGCCGGATGCTTCTTTTCGGAAAACTTGCCCGAATTCGGCCAAACGACAGGGAAGGTCACGGTAACTTTTCCCGCCAGACTTATAAACCTGCGCACCGCCAGGGCAACTCATAGGCTTAAGGGCGGCTGGGTGATCGGTGTCTTCGTCTTCAAACAGGAACATATTTTCACGGTATTTGTCCCAGTGGCCCGATGCTTGCCAAAACCGTGAATCAAGCAATTGCGGCGTATTGATTTCGTCATAACCATGGGCGCGAACCTTGCGACGCATATAATTCATCAATTCTGTGTAGATAATCCAGCCGTTATTGTGCCAAAAAACCTGACCGGGGGCTTCTTCCTGAAAATGGAATAAATCCATTTCTTTGCCCAATTTGCGGTGATCGCGTTTTTCAGCTTCTTCCAACCGATGGAGATAGGCGTCCAGATCTTTTTGCGTATGCCACGCCGTCCCGTAAATACGTGTAAGCATCGCGTTATTGGAATCGCCACGCCAATAGGCGCCCGCAACCTTCATCAATTTAAACGCCTGCCCGATATGTTTTGTAGTGGGCATGTGCGGCCCGCGGCACAGGTCAAGCCAATCGCCTTGTTTATAAATTGTAATTGGTTCACCCTCGGGCAAATCTTGGATCAACTCAGCCTTATAGTTTTCGCCTTTATCCTTGAAATAGGTGATGGCTTCATCACGGTTCCAGACTTCACGCTCAAAAGAAGCCCCGCGCTGGATAATTTCGGCCATTTTCTTTTCAATTTTGGGTAGGTCATCCGTTGTAAAAGGTTCATTGCGGGCAAAATCATAATAAAATCCGTCTTCAATAGTTGGGCCGATTGTAACTTGGGTGCCGGGGAATAGCTCTTGCACTGCTTCGGCCAATACATGGGCACAATCATGACGAATAAATTCCAGGGATTCTTCGTCATCGCGTTTGACCAGACGAATAGTTGCGTCCATATCAATTGCGCGGGATAAGTCCCAATATTCGCCATTAACCTCGATCATGGCACAGGCTTTGGCCAGGGATTTGGAAATGCTCTCGGCAATATCCATGCCTGTTGTGCCTGCGTCATATTCACGTGTCGCGCCATCTGGAAGGGTAATCGTTATCATATCTTTATTCGGTTGTGTTTGTGCGGATTTCATATATGCCTTTATAAATACCTCACTCACGCTTTGGCAATAGTTTTTCTTGCGCCAGAGGTCATTGTGCGCTATCACGGGGGCAATTGTAACGACAAAGAAATGAACTAGGATATGAAAATGGCTGCAAAAGAAATTGAAAATAAAGGATTAAAGCGCGGATACGAGGTGACGGTGAAGTCCGCAGATATGGACAAGCAAAAGCAAGCACGCCTGGCCGAAATTGCAACGACGGTCACATTAAAAGGTTTCCGTAAAGGAAAGGCTCCGATGAATGTGGTCGAGGCACAATACGGTGATGCCATCATGGGTGAAATTTTGGAACGCATTGTTAATCAGGAATCACAAAAGGTTTTGAATGACAATAAAATCAAGCCTGCGTCTCAGCCACGCATCGAAATCACATCCTATGAAAAAGGACAGGATTTGACCTTTAAGATGGAAGTCGAAATGATGCCTAATTTTGAATTGATGGATTTCAAAGGT
>CAJXOI010000039.1 GCA_913057885.1 uncultured Micavibrio sp. | reverse complement strand
CTTCGTTCTCCATGTCGATTGTCACGGTTAAAATGTCTCCGATATCTTTTGCGCGTTGATCTTCAAAAAATGCTTGGCGATCAGACGACCAGAGGGAGTTCATCTCACGCGATGCGATTTTTGGTTCTGGCATTGGCATTGTAACAGGTCTGTATCCTCTTTGATCCAGCGGATTTTCAATTGTTGAAAATTCCGGTGCTTCACCAACACGGGATAAGCGATCAAGTGATGAGCAAGCCCCCAGAGATAAAATCAAAGCCGTTGTAATCAATAAATGTTTCATTGTTTAAGCCCTTCCTAATTTAAAATCCTTGCTTCGCGCATTCCCGTGACATGCGCTTTAAGTGTTCTTTTGCTGTCGACATTCATAACACGGATGATGTCGCCTTTGGTTCCGCTTTCCATTGCTTTGGCAATGGCGGTAATTTTAATAGGTCCCTTGTGGTAATGCATTGTAATAAGGTCACCACGGTCAACCATGCGTGGTTTATCCAACTCGGATATTGAAACAGGCGTATCAGTGGTTAAAACACGACGTGGTGTCATGCCGACAAGATTATCTGGATTCACGACAATATCGTCGCCAAGCTCGTCTGCACGGACGTTAATGGTTTTAATCATATTCTTTGTAATCAGGTCACCACGGCGTACAGGGGTGTCCAAAACCGGTATAGCGATAAGCGGATATGCCACACCAGAAAATTTTCTGATAGCGTCATCGGCGGTACGTAATGTTGCCGAAAATGTCTGGCGAGAGGGGTTGTAAGATGATGATACAATTTCGATCGTTGGCTGTAATTCATGTGATAGGATAATTTCCGCCTTTTGACCAACAAAATCCAGATCAACTTTGGCATCTAAACCCTCATTTTTAAGAGATGTTAAAATTGCAGATTGAATATCGTTTTCATCTATAATGGTGGCCAGACGACGAATTTCTATACGGTCTGTGGCTGATGCCCTCCACGGCAGATTGAACGCACGGGCGACACGGTTAAGTGTTCTGGCATCCCATGTTAAGACTGTATTCGGGGTAGGAGCAGGAGCTAGAACAAAACCGGCGTCTTTTTCTTTGACACCTTTGAAAACATCACCCAATGTAATGTTGTCACCAGTGATTGTCACGTTTGTGATGGGTTGTGCAGCCATGGCCTTGTTGATACTGCTGATAAACATGGCCATTGATGCAACCATGACTAATATGGCTAGCAGCAGCTTTGCCGCACCTGGTAGAAATTTTTTTACTCTTTCTGTCATGTCAAACCTCGTTTTTTCCTTTTCCATAGGGATATTTGCAAGGTATATGCCAAAATAAAAAAACCTCTGAAATTTATATAATTTCAGAGGTTTAGGAGGGTGTAGGGGATGGAAATTATCGCATGTTAGATACGGTTCCCATCATTTCATCGGAGGTTTGAATAACCTTCGAATTCATTTCATAGGCACGTTGTGCGGAAATCAACCGTGTGATTTCTTCAACCACATCAACATTGGAATTCTCTAAAATACCTTGTTCAATGCGGCCAAATTGATCTTCATTTGGATTTCCAACCGTGGGTGTGCCGGATGATTCAGTTTCCATGAATAGATTGTCGCCCATGGCTTCTAATCCGCCTTCATTGGCGAAGGTGGCAAGTTGTAATTGTCCTTGGTTAGCGAACGCTGTTTGCCCTGGTAACATAACTAGAACTTCACCAGATGCGTTGATTACAGTGTCGGTTGCATCTTCGGGAATATTAATAGCAGGTTCAATTAAATACCCTTGTGATGTGACAAGATCGCCTTCTGCATTGATTCCAAAGTTTCCGGCTCTTGTATAAGCGGTCTCACCACTGGGCAATTGGACTTGGAAAAAACCGCGCCCTGCAATCGCAACATCCAATTCGTTTGTTGTGACTTCGAACGATCCTTGTTCCATGATACGATAAATCGATCCTGGCTTGACACCCAAACCAACCTGAATACCTGATGGAACTAATGTACCAATATCGGATGATGTGGATCCCGGACGTTTGATGTTTTGATAAATCAAATCATGAAATTCAGGGCGCTGGCGTTTATATCCTGCCGTTCCCATATTCGCGATATTGTTTGAAATGACGTTCACATTCATCTGTTGGGCCAGCATTCCTGTTGCGCCGATATCAAGTGATAGCATGGTTTTTTCTCCTTTACCTCGTTAGTTCGTTAGTTTTATTCCGTTAATTTTTGTATCGTACTGCGTTGGCGATCATGCTCATTTTGCAACATACGCTGCATGGATTGGTAATCGCGTGATATTTCAATAAGGTCCGTCATTTCCAATACAGCTTTGACGTTTGATCCCTCCAGCATGCCTTGTTTCATAATTGTATTTTCGGCAGGGAGCGGGATCTCGTCATTTTCAGCCAGATAAAAGCCGTTTCCTGTTGGGCGCAAATTGTTAACATTATTAAATTCAACCATTCCGATTTGCCCGATAACACCCTGATCAGAGGCAATTTGACCGTTGTCTGTAATTGTCACTTCACGAATATTCTCAGGAAAAACAATCCGTCCCTGACCACAGTCTAATACGGGATAACCTTCGGCGTTTACCAACTCACGGTTATTATTCAGTGCAAAATTCCCTGCGCGGGTGTATTGTGTTCCTTGTGCCGTTTCAACCATCATAAAGGCTGGGCCTTGCAAGGCGACATCAAGCTGATTACCTGTGTAAGACATCTTTCCTTGGGCGGTGTCTTTATATTGCCCGTAGTCCAAAACCATCGATAATTCTTCATTGGCAGGTTTGGGATCAACAATATATTCTTCAAACAACATTTTATCAGCGCGATAACCAGGCGTGTTAACATTCGCAATGTTATTCGCCACCAGGTTCATATTCTGCCTCAGAACCATCTGCCGTGATAATCCGATATAAAGTGCGTTTTCCATTTTTTATTTCCAAGCTCCATAAAAATGATTTCACCGTCTAGTTTTGCAAATGCCGTGCCAAAACTGCGTGATTGCATGTTCTCAGTGAATTCAGTACGCTACATAGTGAAAGGAATAATAGAGTTATGGCCGAAGACGAAGTAAATGAGAATGAGGGTGTTAATGACATTGATGGAGAAGATGATGAGGCCCCAAAAAGCGGATTAAAGAAAAAGCTTTTGCTTGTACTTCTTCCGGTGACATTGCTCGGGATAGGTGGTGCGCTTTACTTTACTGGTGTGATTGGCGGCGGAGAGAAAGCCCCTATCGAGGGTCAAGAAGTGGCAGGCGAAACAGCCGAAAAAGAACCCATCAGTGAAGAAGATATGAATGCCGCCTTTTTTGCCTTGCCAGACTTTATTGTGAATTTATCTTCGAATAGTGGTGCTAGATTTTTGAAACTGAAGGTTCAGCTAGAGCTGGAAAACGAAGAGGATTTGCCTGCTATTGAGGCAATCACGCCGCGCGTGATTGACCAATTTCAAACCTATTTGCGTGAAATGAGGGTTGAGGATTTGCGTGGTTCTGCAGGGATTTATCGTCTGCGACAAGAATTGCTGTATCGTGTTAATATCGCGGCGCATCCTGTTAAGGTTACAGACGTGTTGTTCCAAGAAATGTTGATTCAGTAATTCCTGATGAAAGACAACGCGCCTATCTTACAAGTATCTGATCTTTCCGTTACTTTTCAAACAGGAAAAAATGAAATATTTCAGGCGGTTAAGAGCATTTCATTTGACTTGCGAAAAGGTGAAACTCTCGCGCTGGTTGGGGAAAGTGGATCTGGAAAATCGGTCACGGCGTTATCACTTTTAAAATTGCTGCCTTCGAATGTGATTTTTGGTCAAACAAGTGAAATTATCTATCAAGGACAGAACATTGTTCAGCTTGAAGAGAGTGATATGCGCCGCGTTCGCGGCAATCATATCGGGATGGTTTTCCAAGAGCCGATGACATCGCTGAATCCTCTTCATACCATTGGGAAACAGATTTCTGAATCCCTTAAAATCCATATGCGATTGGATGCAAACGCCCGTAAAGAGAGGGTTTTAGAATTATTAAACCTGGTCGGCCTGGATAGCTTATCGGATCGATTGGATGCCTATCCGCATGAATTATCAGGTGGGCAAAGGCAGCGAGTGATGATCGCCATGGCACTGGCGTGTGAGCCGGATCTTCTGATTGCTGATGAACCGACAACCGCACTGGACGTGACAATTCAGGCGCAAATTTTAGAATTATTGCGTGATTTACAGGAAAAACTGGGCATGACGATCCTTTTGATAACGCATGATTTAACCATCGTAAGGAAATTTACGCACCGTATTGCAGTGATGAAACATGGCGAGTTGGTGGAGCAGGGGAGAACCGCCGATGTATTTGATAATCCACAGCATGACTACACGAAAATGCTTATCAATGCAGAACCACGCGGCGAGGTCAAACCCGTTGTCGAAGACACACCGCAAATATTGAGCGTTCGTAACCTTAAATTATATTTTCCTAAGGCAAAGAATTTTTTTGGTAAGCCCAAGACGTTTGTAAAAGCGGTCAATGATGTGTCATTGCATTTATCGCAAGGGGAAACGCTCGGCATTGTTGGGGAGAGTGGATCAGGAAAATCCACATTAGGCTTTTCAATTTTACGTTTACTCAATCCCACGGGCGAAATTGTTTTTATGGGGCGTGATATTGCGACATTAAAGGAGAAAGAAGTCAAACCTCTTCGCAATGAAATGCAGATTGTCTTTCAAGACCCCTTCGGATCTCTGTCTCCACGAATGAGCGTTGCCGATATTATTGCCGAGGGTTTGTCTATCCATGCAAGGCATCTATCTGAATCTGAAAGAGATGCAAAAGTTATTGAAGTTATGGAGAAGGTGCGTTTGGATCCCGTTGTGCGCCATCGCTTCCCGCATGAATTTTCAGGCGGGCAACGGCAAAGGATCTCTATTGCCCGCGCGTTGATCCTCAGGCCAAAAATGATTGTGATGGATGAGCCTACATCGGCGTTGGATATGTCCGTCCAGGCCGATGTTGTTGAACTGTTGCGTGATATACAATCACAAGAGAATCTCTCTTATATATTTATTTCACATGATTTACGCGTTGTGAAGGCCTTGTCTCATCGCGTTTTGGTGATGAAAGATGGCAACATTGTTGAACAAGGTCCTGTCTATGAAATTTTCAACAATCCGCAGACTGAGTATACGCAAAAGCTTATTGCCGCGGCTTTTGATATTAAAGCGGCTTGATAGCATTTCTCTCCCAGCGTAGGTTCGCGTTCTACTGTGTAATAATTTTATAGGCTTGGCGGGCGCGGAGTTGTTCATACGGTTCCATTCCCTTGATGACGCGAAAACGGCGTTCATTTAAATTATCATCATAAGGGAATTGTTGCGCCATTTGGGCCACAGTATCCCCGGTCTGCGCCACACGGAATGAAATGCGTTTGGGGCGGTATTTACGCTTGTCGGCGGTGCTCATTCTTTTGAAGCTAAAGGCAGATTGTTGCATGGCTTTGACTTCTGCCTGATTGATCATCTCGGGCATGGCCAAGGTTAAGATAAACACAGTCGTTGGCGACCATTCAAAGGCAACGGTGCGGATATTGGCCTTCATATTATTCACTGATCCACTGCGTTCAACACTTGCGGTTTTAATGCCGTTGACCGTGTTCGTTCCAAAATCGCGGGCATTGCTCATATCCCCTTTTAAAATACGCAGGCGTAAAAAATCATCTATTGATTCCGAGGCTTGTTTTTTGCCACTGCTTAGGATGATGGCACCGCCTGTGCGTGATTTGGACTTTGCAATAAACGTTTCTGGTGAATTTTCTGTGGTGTAATTAGCAGGAAGAGAAAATTTAAACCCAAGCTCAGGATGGACAAAATGATTATCATATACAAATCCTTGTGCGGGACTATCGCCAACAATCATGCCGTTAATGGCTTTGAGATAATCAATACGGTTTGTGATATTCGCACCCTCAGTATATTGTGCGGCAGCGTTTCTGGAGCGTGCAATTCGTTCTGACGTAACGGGGTGGGTCGATAAATAATTCGGAACCCGATTACCAGTTCTTCCGCGTTCTGCGGCATCAAGCTTGATATATTCGTCAAGCGATTGTAAAAAATTTGCCATGGCCTCAGGGTTATATCCTGCACGAGCCAAATACCTGATGCCCAAATCATCCGCCTCGTGCTCTTGGGAACGGGAATAAGATTTTAAATATAATTCCGATCCTAATCCCAAAGCTTGAGACGCGCCGTCGATGTTAATGGCAACAGAGGCAATGGAAGCCCCGATGCTAGTCAAAATCGATGTTGAATAACGCTCTGCCGAATGACGGGCGGTGATGTGCCCGATCTCGTGGGCGATAACGGCGGCCATTTCTGCCTCGTTATTCGCCAAGGTTAAAATGCCGCGTGTCAGGTATACATAGCCGCCTGGAAGGGCGAATGCGTTGACGATTGGGCTGTCTAATAATGTGAAAGTATAATTGACATCTTGGCGTTCAGTAAAAGGAACAATTTTATTTCCAATGCGTGTGACGTAATCTCTAAGGGCTTTATCCTCAACCTCGCCGCCAAATTGCGCCATAATTTTTGTATGTTCTTGTGCGCCGATCGCGGCTTCTTGGGATGCGGGCATTAATCCCGTGAATTGATTGCGGCCTGTGGCTTGGTTGGTGGAACATGCCGAAAGCACACCTAATAAAGGAAAAATCAAAATAATCTTGTATAAGCCGTCTAATTTTGTCATCACTATCTCAATGGTTCGTTTTTTATTTCTAACATTATTAACGGTCATGTCCATGGCACAAATGGGGCAGGCACAAAGCATTGAAGAGACAATGAAGGCCGATTTTCGCCTGACCATGCCGCAAATGCGGGTGACTCAGATTATTGATGGTCAAACCTTTATGGTCAATCGGGATAAAATTATTCACATACCTGCCATTTATATTCCATGGGAAACACAACAATCACAGGGTAAATACGCATTGCAGGCAAAAGAATTTCTTGAAGAAACGATTTTGAATAATGTCATACGCATATACCAAGTGCGCCAAAATGAACGGGCGTTGTTTAATGCACTTGGTCACCACGAGGGCTATCCCATAACAGAAGACGGCGTTTTGTTACAAATTGCC
>CAJXOI010000038.1 GCA_913057885.1 uncultured Micavibrio sp. | reverse complement strand
GCCAATATGGGCATATACGATAATTTGGCAATTTGGCGTGATGACGTTGAATCCCGACTTCAAAGTCAGATTGATGGTTTGTATGTCAATGGCGCCGATGCCCCGCGTGTCGGCAACACAATATCTTTGACATGTCCTGACATCACAAACACGGTTCAAATGATGAATCTGGATTTGGAAAAAATTTGTGTATCCCAAGGATCCGCCTGCTCAAGTGGTGTGACAAAACCATCTCATGTCTTATTGGCCATGGGGCTAAGTGAGGATGATGCCCTTGCTACACTAAGAATTTCAATGGGTTGGAACACGACCCAAAAAGACATTGAAAGCTTTATCGATAGCTATAGCAAAATCATAAAAAGATTAAGACAATAGACACTATCTTCTTCTCACTAACATGATTGCCACAGTCATAAAAAACAGAGCGGCCGCAAGCTCGAGAGATTCTTCAAAAAGCCTTAAATACATGCCGTCAATATCGGCAAATGTATCATCTACATAAGGCAGACGGTCTTTACTATCAATTATCTTTGCCAAAAATAGAATCCCCAGTGCAAGACTGGTGCCTAGTGCCGCGGAATGAAATCTCAATAGATTCGAAATAAATTGCGGAGCGCGTTTTAGCAACTGAATAGCACAGTAAATCAATAATCCAATGATAATCAGGCCACATATCTTTTCATTCAGTGGCACCTCCTGATCAAGGTAGAATCTTGTTTTTAAAATAGAGTCTTTTGTCCATTCTTTATGTAAGTCAGCTTCTCGAGCTGCGGCAAAAAACATCAAGACCGTATAAATAAAATCAATTATACGGCGGGTTTTGACAAAAAGAAAAAAGAATATCAGGGCAGCGAAAGAAAAGACAAAAACGGAACAAACCTCGATGAAACTTCCCTCTGCACTTAGATACTGCCACTGGGGATGCTTTAGGTATAAAAAGGCATAAGCGAGAAATGTCGAGAACCCAACAGTCAGGCTCAATGTGATCCATATAAAAAAACTGTGCATTCTGGCAAGATAATGCATTATATCTATTGTATGCAAACTGCCTTATTCAATAACACGCAACAATCAATCCAGCCCCTTGCGGAAAAACTTCGCCCATCAACATTGAATGATATTATTGGACAAGATCATCTTGTCGGTGATGGCGCATCGCTTAGGATACTTGCCGAATCGAAAACGCTTCCGTCTCTTGTACTATGGGGCCCTCCGGGATGTGGTAAAACAACGCTTGCAAGGATACTTGCCAAAACAAGCGGCCATCATTTTGAGTCATTATCTGCCATTATGAGCGGTGTCGGCGACCTACGTAAAGTCTTTGACGTCGCAAAATCGCGGGCCAGCGACGGGCATAAAACGCTGCTTTTCATAGATGAGATACATCGGTTCAATAAATCGCAGCAAGATGCTTTTTTACCTTATGTCGAAGATGGAACAATCCTTTTAATTGGCGCGACAACTGAAAACCCATCATTTGAGCTTAACGCAGCTCTTCTCTCACGAGCATCTGTTTATGTTCTCAATCGCCTGGATATGGATGCTTTAGAGACCATCTTGAAAAAAATTGAATCTACGATCGCGCCATTACCGTTACTTGACGATGCCCGTACTTCTTTGAAGGCCATGGCCGATGGAGACGGGCGCCATTTAATTAATATGACTGAACAGATTCTAGCGGCCAATATCAGTGATCCTATTGATACAATCACACTGACTAATTTGGTACAAAAGCGATCTGCAATCTATGATAAATCAGATGAGGGGCATTATAATTTAATTTCTGCCTTGCATAAATCGGTACGAGGATCCGATCCTGATGCCGCGCTTTATTGGTTTTGTCGCATGCTTGAAGGTGGAGAGGATCCCAAATTTTTGGCGAGGCGTATAACGCGTATGGCAACCGAGGACATCGGCCTTGCATCTCCCCAGGCTTTATCGCTTTGTAACGCCGCTTGGGAGACTTATGAACGATTGGGAACCCCTGAAGGTGAGTTAGCTCTGGCAGAGGCATTGATCTATTTAGCGACAGCTCCAAAATCCAACGCCGTTTATACCGCGTTTAAAAACGCAAAACAATTTGCAAAAGAAAACGGATCATTAATGCCCCCAAAGCATATTTTAAATGCGCCGACCTCTTTTATGCAGGATCAAGGTTATGGTAAGGGGTATCTATATGATCATGATATTGAAAATGAATTTTCAGGACAAAATTACTTTCCTGATGATATAAAACGTCATGTTTTCTATACCCCCAAAGGCAATGGGTTTGAAAAAGGAATTAAAGAACGATTGGAGGAATGGCATGAACTTAGAAAACAAAAAAGCAGATCCTCGTAGCGATTTAATTTCGGATATATTGGCATACACCCCATGGGATAATGAACAAAATATTGTTCCTCGATTTTTGGATTTGCTGGACAATACAAGATGTTTTTATCGCGACCATTTCGAACCGGGACACATTACAGGTTCAGCGATATTGATCTATCAAAATGGCCAAATGATTTTGATGAATCATCATAAATCACTCAATAGATGGCTTAATTTTGGAGGGCACTGCGACGGCGCGACAGATGTTTTTAACGTCGCCATTCGTGAAACAATGGAAGAAAGCGGATTAACCGCCTTCAAACCTCTTTCATCAAAAATTATTGATCTTGATATTCACACTATCCCTGCAAATATAAAAAAAGGAGAGCCAGAACATCTGCATTATGATATTCGCTATGCGATGCAAATGACAGGTGATCAAACACCAATTATCAGTGGGGAGTCCAAAGATTTAAAATGGATGACCTTTGAAGAGGCCAAAGCGCTAGCGGATGAAAGTTTACAACGACTTATTAAAAAGGTAACTAATGCGCAATTTTGATTGCTTTGTTGGCATTGACTGGACGGGTGCCAAATCCCCCGTAAAGACGAAATCAATTGCCGTTGCACAATGTGAGAGAGGTAGAATATCACCACAATTAATACGGAAGTCTTGGTCACGACAAAGCGTAGGCGATTACATCGAAACCATTATAGAAAATGGAAAACGAACACTCATCGGCATTGATTGTAACTTTGGCTATGCTCAATCCATTATCGAAAAACAAATAGGTCATGGCAAAAAAGCATTCGATCTGTGGCAATGTGTAGAGAAATATTGCGCCAATGATACTAATTTTTTTGCAGGCAGTTTTTGGGATCATCCTGAATACACATCATATTTTTGGCAACAAGGAAAAAAGCCGGAATATTTTCTTATGCCAAAACGTTTCACAGAAATGCTCTGTGGCGAGAGCGGTTATGGATGGCCGGAATCTCCCTTTAAGCTGATTGGGGCAAAACAGGTCGGGAAAGGGGGGCTAGCCGGAATGCGGCTTGCCCATTATTTAAAAGAAAAGCATCCAACGGATGTTGCAATATGGCCTTTTGACGATAATGAAAAATGCAACAAAGCCATGGTTGTTATAACAGAAATTTATCCCCGCCAATTTATTCGTCGCGCGGGATACGGGTCACAAAAAATTCGAAATCATGATGATTTAAATTCCATTCTTTTAGCCCTTAAAGCAGAAAAATTTAAGGCTCATTATCATTCCGACCATGACACAGACGCCATTATTGCCGCGGCAGGTTTGAGATTCCTTTGTGGGGATCTGGAAAGCATACCAAAGCCCCTTTCGAATCCACATGCAAATCGGGTATTGTTGCAAGCAGAGGGGTGGATTTTTGGTGTAGGATATCAATGACATGATTATTCAAAGTGACGACGATGGGCAAAGGCTCGATCGCTTTTTAAAAAAGGCGTTTCCAGAATTGACCTATGGACAATCCCAAAAGTTGATCCGCACGGGCCAAATCCGTATCAATGCTAAGCGAGCAAAAAGTGACACCCGTCTGCAAGAGGGAGACGAGCTAAGGTTGCCTCCGTCTCTGCTAAATTCAAAGGACGCCCCTAAAATTGAATTCTCCCAAAAAGACCGTGATTTTATTGCAGATATGATTCTCCATGAGGATGATTATATTTTGGTTTTGAATAAGCCCGCCGGACTGGCCGTTCAGGGCGGGTCAAAAACAAATCGTCATATTGATGGTATGCTCAACAGCTATATAAAAAAAGGAATTAAACCGCGATTAACACACCGATTGGATAAAGATACATCTGGTGTTTTAATTTTGGCAAAAACGGCGGAGGCAGCGCGAGAGTTAACACATGATTTTCAGTCTCACAAAATTCAGAAAACATATTGGGCCTTAACATATCCTGCCCCCCAACAGTCTGATGGTATTATTGACGCTAAAATTGCAAAATCATCCATTCGCGGAGACGGTGGAGAGATGATGACCCATGACGAAAACAATGGCCAAAAAGCCATTACGGAATTCGAAGTGGTCGATCATGCCGGCAAAGACATAGCGTTTGTTGCTTTTTATCCGAAAACAGGGCGCACACATCAAATCCGCGTACATGCCAAAATTATAGGGGCACCATTGTTGGGCGATCGTAAATATAATGACAATCCTTTCCCCCCTGAAAGCCAGGATATTCATCATGGGCTACATCTTCATGCACGCTCGTTATCACTCTCCCACCCTATGACAAAAGAGCCGATGGAACTCCACGCTCCCTTATCCAAAGCTTTTGAAAAAAGCTGGAAATACTATGGTTTCTCTGTATAATAATTTACTAAGATAATCAAAAAAGGTGTCTCTCTGACATGGAAAAAACTACCTTTCTAAGCTCTATGCCCGTTGCTTTAGGGGCCTCGATCGGACTTCTTGTATTTGGATTATATAGCTTTCTATCACAATGGGCATATTCGGAGCCAGGGCATGAATACCTTGCTATTGCTATTGCCGTCGTGTGTACAGCCTTATTTTTCGCTCTCCGCCTATCAAAGATAGGACTCAGTATTGTTTTAATTATTATTTTTGGTGTCACTTGGCTATACGCAGGACAAAAATTCGAATGGCGAAAGGATTACATTGAATCAGCAAAAACAAGGAATTTTTTTGCCTTTGACCAATATATTGAGAGGTACCCGACTTTTGAAGAACATCATTTTTCTTGGATCTCGGATCATCCGCGCTACGTAGCGTTTTCAAGAGACTGCTATAAGCCTCTAATCAACGCACCAGACGCTCCTTCCGCCGTTCGTGCAATGAGTCCCGAATGCAGGACTGAGCGATCAATTGCCGAGACTTATAATATAGATATTAAAAAATTAATTCATGACTATCACGACCGCATGCGCCATACTGCCAAGCAAATAGAGCGTGAGCGTTTTAGAACAAAGACTCAGCTTGCTGATTGTATAAAAAATAAGACATGCGCCATGATCCCGCTATTGCCAGAAGGTGATGATGTTAACTTTCAAAGTGAGGAAAATCGTCAAATTCGTAATCAGTTCTGGTCACTCATAGAAGACAAAGATATATCCTGGGCAAACTGCAGTTATTTCGACCTTTGCCGTTTAATGGTTCAAGGCGAAGTCATTGATTTCGAAGACTTATAAAAAATTTATTTCGAATTTGAGCTATCTTTTATATCTATTTAACATAGATTATGTAATCTGACGATAGAGCGTAAAAAACGCTTCACGTGCATATCCCTCTAGTACGATGGGGAAAAAGGGCAAACGTGATAAAAACCATGCCAGTATAGGATATGATTGTTTTCATATGGCCTTAATACTTGGCAAGGGTGGGTTGTCAAGAAGGCTCTTAATACCCAACGTATTAACTCCTCTTCGGGGGTCGGTTACTTTCCGGCCCCCTCTTTTATAATGGACTGCACCCCCATTAATACCCGTATGATGATATAAAGCGGATATAACGGAAGCGTCGCAATGGCCGTCCATAAAATCAAATCTCTATTCAATTGAATAAAAGATGCATTCATCACTGCAATATCGGCATCATTCGGGACAACCCCGCGTTCGGCCTGTTGGATCATTGCGTTGACAGGGCTGAGATCGCCGTTGAAATAAACAATTGATCCAAATAAAAAGACACACACAAATGCCACTAATGTCGACCACCACATTGTCCTGATCATATAACGGAAATGGCGATTTGGAACAGGTTGGGATTTACTTCTGAATTTATAAAAATAACAAAAAATCCATACCATCGCCATCAACGACAAACCCGCTGTCATGATAATCATGTATGGAATGCATATCATGATTGCAGCAACCGCAATCATTGCATAGACGCTGAGTATTTTTTTAAATTGTTCTTCGGATATATCACTCATATTAAATATCACTGCCTTTTAAAAAGTTTTTCTACATCATTTAATGATAGGGAAATCATCGTAGGACGTCCATGGTTACATTGTCCAGACAGCGGCGTTTGTTCCATTTGTCGAAGTAAGCTATTCATCTCATCTTGATTGAGCCTACGACCAGATCGAACAGACCCATGACATGCCATTGTTGCCAAAAGATGATTGATTTGCTCTCGAACACTATTTGCGTTTCCTGTGTCTTCAAGCTCATCAACAAGGTTTTTTATAAGACTGCGAATATTAATTTTTTCTGATAAAAGCGATGGAATTTCATGCACAACGATCGCCCCTTCACCGAATTGATCAATCACCAAACCTGTTTTTTCAAGAATATTTTTATGGTCAATCAACAAATCCACACTATTGGCCGACATTTCTACAACTTCGGGGATCAGGAGAAGCTGTTTTTTTATGCCACTTGCTTCGGCCTGTGATTTCATTTTTTCATAGACTAATCTCTCATGCGCGGCGTGTTGATCGACAATGACAATACCCTCATCGGTTTGTGCGACGATATAATTATCATGAAACTGCGCCAAAGCAGAACCCAAAGGATAGTTATTCGCCTCAATATCCGAGACGATCTGACAGTCTTCATCAGAATTTGACTTCAATTCAAATTCTGCATTTGCTTCAGCAATACGCGATTGGGGATGAAAATCAATTTGAGGCATCTTATATTGTGGCCGCGGTGCTGTAACACTGGATTGGTGCGAGGCAACCTTAAATCTCTCAATTTGATGAGGCAGTAAGGATGCGGATGTCTTGGCATGTTCCTTAAGTGCCGATTGCACGGCATGAAAAATCAGATTTCGAATTTGGGCAGGACTTTTAAATCGAACTTCTGCCTTCGTTGGGTGAACATTGACATCGACATCATCAAATGGCAAATCAATGAATAAGGCCACCACAGGGTAACGATTACCCGCAATCACATCCGAATAAGCCCCCT
>CAJXOI010000037.1 GCA_913057885.1 uncultured Micavibrio sp. | reverse complement strand
AGAAACATGGCGTTAAACTCGGGTTCATGTCAATCTTTGTGAAGGCCGCGTGCCGAGCATTACAGGAATTCCCTGCCGTGAATGCTGAAATTGACGGGACGGATATTGTTTATAAGAATTACTATGACATTGGTGTTGCGGTTTCAACTCCCCAAGGATTGGTTGTGCCTGTCGTTCGTGACGCCGACCAGAAATCTTTCGCTGATATTGAAAAAGAAATCGGTGATATGGCAGGGCGTGCTCGTGATGGAAAATTATCTATGTCTGAAATGACGGGTGGAACATTCACCGTGACAAATGGTGGAGTATTTGGATCAATGATGTCGACCCCTATTTTGAACCGACCACAATCGGCCATTTTGGGGATGCATAAAACAACGATGCGCCCGATGGTGATGCCTGATGGATCAATTGAGGCACGACCAATGATGTATGTGGCCTTGTCATACGATCACCGGATAATCGATGGACGCGAAAGCGTGTCTTTCCTTGTCCGTATTAAAGAAGCACTGGAGGATCCAACCAGACTGTTGATGGATGGATAGTGATGCATATTACAAAAGATACTGAAACAGATGATAATCTTTTAAGGTTGATTGCACATATACCGACAAGGTCTTTGTCGGCAAATATCGACCCCGAATTTTTTGTAACATTAGACGACGCAGATTTTATGCGAATTGCTGTGTTTCTGGCTGAGAAATCATATAGCGAGGGTGGATGCCCAATTGGTGCCGTTGTGATTGATAATCAGACGCGTGAAATTGTTGGTAAAGGTCACAATACACTTGAACAAGAAAACCACCCTTATAATCACGGTGAAACATCGGCCATTCGAGATGCAGGTCGAATTGATTTCAGTAAGACCACAATCTTTACTACACTGAGCCCCTGCGATGTTTGTGCAACGCTTATTTATATGCGGCAATTTGATCGTGTTGTTGTTGGTGATGTGACAAGCGCATCTGGTAATGAGGCTTTGTTAAAAGAAAAGGGTGTGAGCGTTGAGGTTCTGGAAGATCAAAAAGGTATTGCGTTGTATCAGAAATACCGTTCCGAAAAACCTGATCAGGATTTGGAAGATTGGAAAGGGCTTGCGGCAGTTAATCAACGAAAAAAAGTGGCTTAGCCACAATCTTGCTGTAAAATAATGCCGTCTTCGGTCGTGTGAATATTCAAACGGTCTGGAATGTAATCCATAGTCATCATGCTGTCGGGCGGTAAAATCCGATGTGGCCGATCATCCAGAACGGATATATCAATGTCTTCAATATTCTTTCCTGTCCATTCCAAATATACTTCGCAGGAAGGTGTTTCCATTGTTACATCATTAATATCCGGATTTAATCTATCTTGTGCCATCACTGGGAGTGAAGCAAAAAGAAAAGTGAATAAAAAATATTTCATAATATCCATTATAAATAAATGAGTTTCAAAATACCAGTTTTCTCTATCATCTGGGCGGCAGTGTGTCCTTGATCATCATGGTCAGGTTTCATTTCGCCAATATGAATGGTTTCGAGGCCAAAACCAACGGAATTCACCAATGCACGGGAAGACGGGTAAAGGTTAACAGCCACTTCATTATCAATAATGGTCATGCCCTTTCGTTTAACGAAGTATAAAATACGATTAAGCGGATCGACGGGAAGACGATATTTTTCGCTTCTTTGTCGGTGTTCGGCATAATCCCTAGGGGTAAGGCCGTTTGTTAATTCTTCGAACAAGATAATACCAAGATATTTATTTCCTTCTCTGATTTTTGCCAGAGCCCATGATGTGTGGGGTTGGCGTTGTCGAAATTTAGACAAGTAATCACGTAAAGTCGTATCATCATCCCAGTCAAAAAATTCTATACCTTGGGCTGATCCTTTTCGTGTCGCAACGGGGGGGGTGATCAATGGCTCCAGACGTTCTTCCTTGCGGTAAATGATAGATACATTGACCCCAGCCTTTTCAAAGACCAAGAGGGATAATGATTCAAAATCATCTCCGCGGCGTTGTACAAAATCTTTGCCTAAGCCTTTATGGTCAATATAGACATGGTCGATACCGGCCTCGCATATGGCCTTGGCGCAATTGGGGCAGGGTGGGTCGGTAATGCATATTTCCGCCCCTTCGGTCATAAAGGGTGTATTGAAAATACAAGCGGTTTCAGAGTGGATGAACTGGCTGCTTTGTCCGAATTTTATGTCAGGTGTGAAATGGAACTGAAAAATATCGGGACGATGATTTGTTTCCGCAACCCATTGATCATCTTGAAATAAACATGCCGCAATTTTATTGCTATTATGCTCAGAGGTGTTCACAATATCAACCGCATATTGCATGGCTATGAACGGTGTCAGAGACATGTGTTTAGTCCTCTAATAAATGGCGGATATCATAATCACTCCGCGCGCCGCGTTTTTGTAAGGCATGAATGGCACATTTATGACCTAATGTGATGGCGTCTTCCATGCTCATTCCATTATGAAGGCCATAGAGCAACCCACCGCTGAAATTATCGCCGGCACCATTTGTATTTTCAATGCGGTCTGGTTGATAGGGGGTGGGGACGTGACCCTGGGTTCCGTCACGATTGTCAAAATACCATGCGCCATCGGCGCTGAGCGTGACAACACCCCAATCAAATTGGGATTGAATATCTTTGTAATCGCCGTCCGCAATGGCGTCCGCCTCTTCGCGGTTGGCAATAAAGGCATGGGCACGACCACAAATTTCGTCGACATAATCGCGCTTTTCCAGAACAACAGTAAGAGAACAGGGCATGAAAACAATTTCTGAACCATGTTTTTCTGCATAATCCATGGCGGTGAACATGGCCTCGGGCCCGCCGCCACTCATCAACATATATCCATCCATAATCAAGGACGTGTCCTTAGTGAACCATTCTTCTTGAACGTCCTTAGCGGAAATTTTATGTGATGCGCCATGATTGGAGAGGAAAGAGCGTTCCCGGTCAGGTGTAATGACGGAAAATAGAAACGTTGATTCAACCTCTGATGTGATAGTGGTATCAAATGCAACACCATATTTCTTAATGTCGTTTTTGAAGAAAACGCCATAATCATCTTGGCCTGTTTTGCCGATAAATCGCGCTGTACCGCCCAATGCGCCATAGGCTGCTATAGCGTTTGCGGCCGCGCCGCCCGGGTCTTTCTGGTAATCGGGGTAACGGTCAAAGATGGTTTTCATGCGTTCGTCTTGCCCATCCACAAAAACGCATGTGCCTTTGACAAGACCAAGCTTCTGAAGTTCAGCATCTGATGAAATCTCAACCGTGCCGTCAATCGCGGCATTACCAATGCCAATAAGGTTTTTTATCATGACAATGGTTATAAAGGGTTCGTCAAAAAATGTCTACGCGACCCTTGCCTCTCTTGGCATTTTTCTGCTGCTGATTTTAGGAGATTCTCCGAAAATGATATCCATGATGGCAACACGTCTTTGTTGAATATCAGGATAATCACTTACAAGGTTCGGCATCTCTGTGCGAAGCTCCCGTAAGTCATTAAGAGCTTTTGAAGCGAAACATAAAGAGAGATCTTGATATTTTTTTAATCCCTGTTCAATCGTACCCATCCATTCGTCAAAACATTCTCTCGAGACATTCATGGCTAGGCAGTCAACACCACCTTCCAACAAATCAACGACTTTGTTTAGGTGATCAATGTTGCGCTCATCTCTTAAGCGGCCTTTTGCTTCATATCTTTCGATCATGGCAAGCTTTTTAGGGAAGGCTTCAAATAAAATACGTGAGGCCAAACCTTCTAGTTTTGTTTTATCAGATGCAGTTATTTTTTGCATATCAACAGGAGTAAAATCAGATGTCATCGCCTCTGCAAGATCATGCACAGCAGCAAGTCTAAATGATTTAATCAGCATATCCTTCTTTTTTTCTTCCCCTATCTCTTGCAGATATGGGTGATCGCTATGCGAATTAAAAATGCGCCTTAAAATAAGGCGCATGTTTTTAGAGTGTTCATGTATGTTCTCAACATCGGACAGAGAGGCTTCTGGGGTTACGCCTTGCTCTATCCGTTGAACAAAGCCGCGGCGCAATTCCTGCTTCAATGCGGCATTAGCGTGTTTCAATCTCTGCTGCGGGGCCATGGCCTCAAATTTTTCAAAACGCTCGGAGATAGATGGATGCCTATCGGGAAAGAGATCTGATATTTTCTTAACAAATGACCATTCTTCCTGTGTCAGTAATGAAGAAGTCCCTAATGAGGTTTCTCTAAGATTGGTTGCTTGTATTGTATCAAAGGGAGCCATTATTTCACCCCCCAAGATTTAGTCGCAGTTTCTGAGTTGCGTTGGAGAGTTTTTTTATCGAGTTGGCCGCTTTGTGGGCAGTTCCCTCGTACATCGGTGGTTTTCATTACTGTGCCTTTGTGTACGTATTTATAGTTATTGTCCCTGTTCAAGGATTAGATAAAATTAAACTATCTGTTATGAAAAGTCAAACTTTTTCTTTTTCATCCTTAATCTTCATATTCACTATCGAATTAAAAATAATCTAATTCAACCCTCGAAATAAAAAGATATCTGTGTATAATAGAGACGTTTGTGCCGCACAATACATAAATTCAAAAATATTCACGGAAATTTCAAAAAATGTCAGAAAAAAATTATGATGTCATCGTCATCGGTAGTGGGCCAGGAGGATATGTTTGCGCCATAAAATGCGCTCAATTGGGGATGAAGGTCGCCGTTGTCGAAGGGCGCGAATCGCTTGGAGGGACATGCCTTAATATTGGGTGTATTCCATCCAAAGCAATGTTGCATACTTCGGAAAGATTTGCCGAATCTGTAAATCATTTCGAATCGATGGGTATTGATGTCAGTAAACCCAAAGTGAACCTTAGCAATATGATGAAACATAAGTCAAATGTGGTGGACGCAAACACTAAGGGGATTGAGTTTCTATTTAAGAAAAACAAAATCGATTGGTTGAAAGGGTGGGGAAAGATTACCGCCGAGGATACTGTTGATGTATCGGGTGAAGTATATAAGGCAAAAAATATTGTGATTGCTACTGGGTCGGATGTGGTGTCCCTGCCAAATATAGAGATCGATGAAAAACGGATTGTGAGTTCCACCGGCGCGTTGGAATTATCTGAAATCCCTAGAACCATGGTCTTGATTGGTGGTGGTGTCATTGGGCTTGAGATGGGGGCGGTTTGGTCGCGTTTGGGCACAAAAGTCACCGTCGTTGAATTTATGGATCGGATTTTACCGGGCATGGATTTGGACTGTGCCAAGGAAATGCAAAAGATTTTGGAAAAATCTGGTGTTGAGTTCAAATTATCGTCCAAGGTGACCTCTGCCAAAGCCGATAAAAAACATGTTGATTTAACTGTCGAACCCGCCGCGGGCGGTGATGCCGAAAAAATGAAGGCTGACGTTGTTTTGGTCGCCGTGGGGCGCAAGGCTTATACGGATAATCTTGGTTTAGCCGATGTTGGTGTGGAAATGGATGATCGTGGTCGCGTTGTCACGGGGGATTGTTTTGAAACCAATATTGACGGCATATACGCAATTGGTGACGTAATTGCCGGGCCAATGCTGGCGCATAAAGCGGAAGATGAAGGCGTTGTGTTGGCGGAAATGTTGGCCGGACAAACAGGTCATATTGATTATAACCTGATCCCGGGGGTCGTTTATACCTATCCCGAGGTCGCCTCGATCGGTAAGTTGGAAGAGCAACTTAAGGAAGAGGGCGTTGAGTATAATGTTGGGAAATTCCCGTTCATGGCCAATGGTCGTGCCCGCGCCATGAATGCAACAGAGGGGTTTGTTAAAATTCTGGCGGATAAAAAGACGGATAAAATTTTAGGATGCCATATCATTGGTGCCGAGGCGGGGACATTGATTCACGAGGTTGCCGTTATTATGGAATTTGGTGGGTCGGCCGAAGACTTGGCGCGGACATGCCATGCCCACCCAACGCTTTCCGAGGTCATGAAAGAGGCGGCGTTAGACGCGTTTGACAAGCCATTACATATATAATATTAAAAATATTTTTCTGGCTATTCTTTTTCAATGCGAATTTGATACCCTTGTTTTATGACACAATTACAAGCGAATGCCATGACTGAACAGGATATTATTGATTACCTGAAATCAAACCCAAAATTTTTGCAAAAAAATCCGGATGTGATTGATTACCTTCTGCCGCCAAAGGATAAGTCCAGCGGCCGACAAGTGGTTGATTTCAATCATTACATGGTTGAAAAGCTTAAGGCTGACAAAAAAATGGTGCTTGATACTACGCGCGATATTATCGAGGTTAGCCGCGAAAATATGAACCACCTTGCCCGCATTCACGAGGCCGTTCTTAAAATTTTAGAGGCTGAAAGCTATGATCAATTTATCCAAATTATTGCCGTTGATGTGCCTGTGGCTCTGGATTGTGATGCTGTGTCTTTGGTGATCGAAAATAATGGATCTTTGCCCGATACAACGATGCGCTCATGCCGTTATGTACCAGAGGGAACAATTAACGCATGGATGGAAGGTAATGATGTGCGTATTCAGTCCAATATTCAGGGAGCATATGATATTTTTGGTGAAGCGGCAGGACTGGTCAAGTCACAGGCCTTATTAAAAATCGATCAAATGATTAATATTCCCCCTGCGATGTTAGCCTTTGGTTCTCGTGATCCGGAAATGTTTATGGACGGGATGGGAACGGATTTAATCCGTTTCTTGTGCGATGTAACCGAACGGGCGATCAAAATCTGGATGAAGTAATGAGAGAGCTGTATTGTCAGCCTGATTTAGAGAGCACCATTGACCAGTGGCAACAATATTTGAAACAAAGAAATTTATCTGCACACACATACCGTGCGTATAACTCTGACCTTAATCAATTTTTGAAATTTCTCTGCGGTCATATGGGGCAACAAATTTCGTTGAATGATTTATCCGAAGCTGCCATCAGGGATTTTAGGTCGTGGTTGGCCGATAAGGCGGCAAATGGCAATTCGTCATCATCTCGGGCACGATCATTGGCGGGGATACGCAATTTTTTCACATGGATGGATAAGACGGGGATTTTGCACAATCCTGCGGCAGGATTGCTGTCAACGCCTAAACGGGCGGCCAAGGTGCCTCGCCCCATGGATATTCCACAATTATTTAAATTGATTGATTTGGCGATGGATCATGTGACGGATTGGATTGGCCTAAGGGATTATGCATTTTTCTCGCTTCTTTATGGGTCGGGATTGCGGATTGACGAGGCAATCTCACTCAATGTTGGGGATTGGCCCAATGAGGGTCTTAAAATGCGCATTACGGGGAAGGGCGGACGTGAGCGTGAAGTGCCACTTTTGCCCGAGGCACGGAAGAGGGTAGAGGTTTATCG
>CAJXOI010000036.1 GCA_913057885.1 uncultured Micavibrio sp. | reverse complement strand
GCCGCCGTCGTCATTGTATTGATGCGCAAAGGCCAACCCTGTTCCAAGCGCCGTGGACGCACCAACAATCCCATGCCCGCCGAAAAAGTTCTTTTCCTGTGAAAACATATGCATTGACCCCCCTTTACCACGGGAATAACCGCCTTCGCGACCTGTCAACTCCGCCATTACACCTTTGGGGTCCATATCACACGCCAACATATGCGCGTGGTCACGATATGTTCTAATAACCGTGTCCTGAGGTTCTTGCATGGATTGGATCCCCGTCACCACGGCCTCTTGTCCGATGTAAAGATGGCAAAAACCACCAATTAAGCCCATACCGTAAAGTTGCCCTGCTTTTTCTTCGAACCGGCGGATCAAAACCATATCACGATATAGCTTTTTCATCTCCTCAACCGATGGATTATCGGCGGCATTCTTTTTTGTTGTTTTTTTCTTTTTTGCGGCCATGCGCAAACGCTCCTTAGACTATTTATAGTTTGAAGATTTTTAGATCATTTGCCCATTGAAATAAAGTCATTAGACATGATGCAGTGCGGTAATTTATTCCGCGATGATAATTGAATTACCGCGCCCATGACCCAACATAAAAATTGCGTAATCCTCAACCAGATCCATATCCATTGTTGCGGGGCGTAAACGAACGGCACGATCCTTCAAATCATCTCGATATGCCTTCAGGTGTTCCACCTGCTGCGTTAATTGTTCTTGTTGTTGTGACAAAGTCATCCAAGCTGGAATAGACCTCTCACTCAAAAATAAATGAAATAACAAATATATCGCCATCAGGCATAAAAAAGCCTTGGCAAGCAATTGATATTGATGCGTTTGTTTCAAATAAACAGGGTTCATATCAACCCCTAATGAATCATATGCGAATCGTTTTACAAAACATATTTTGCTCACCATGCATGCCCCCAAGACTCAACCGATTCTTTTGATTCATTTTTTTTAATCATTTGCGATAATTATTTTATAAGCTTTGTTCCCCTTTTGGACTCATTTCGCAAAAAGGATTGACGGAACGGATAAGACACAGGATCATGCAATTATGTCGCAAAAACACATCCGCATCATCGGACCATCTAGTTCCATCACCAGAGACCGTATTAACGAGGCCACGTCGTGGTTAGAAGAAAAAGGGTTTCTCGTGACTGTTGCAGATCAGGTTTTTTTTCAACATCATCAAAGTGCGGGAACAATACAAGATAAAATTGACGCCCTGCATGAGGCTTATTCCGATCCTGATGTAGACATTATCCTGGCCTCTCGCGGTGGGAACGAGGCCATTCATATCTTACCCCATGTTGATTGGAATATCATAAAGAATAACCCTAAAAAGATTATTGGATTCAGCGATATAACAGTACTATTGAATGCAATTTATCAACAAACGGGGCAGATTACTTATCACGGCCCACCAGCGGGGCAAATTAAAAAAGGATTGCCCGATGATCATCTTCATCAATTCTGCGCCATTATGAATGGCGATTGCCCTGAGATGGAATGGAGCGATTGCAATGTTAAAAACCCTGCTGACATTACAGGCACATTGATCGGAGGTAATTTAAGTGTTTTTCAAACCCTTACTGGAACGCCTTTTATGCCCACAGGCGATGATTTTATTTTATTTTTAGAAGATGTAGGTGATGAAATCAGCCGCTATGACCGAATGTTAGGCCATTTAAAATTGGCGGGCTTATTTGAACGATGCAACGCCATCTTGTTCGGTGATTTTCACAGTAGCGATAACCCGAACCGCGCCCCCTTTGGTAAAACCATGGATCAGGTGATCGACGATATCACGGCGGATTTAAATATACCCATTATCACCAATTGCCCCTTTGGCCATGGTGAACAACTTGTGACATTACCCATCGGAGCTAAGATGTCTCTCAAGTTTAATAATGATGAAGTAAAAATTAAGACAGTTTAATTCAGCATTCTTTTTGGAATTGCTGGCGCTTGAACGGGTTCAACAGTAATACCATCGGTGCGCCCTTCCATTTAGGCGATCATCTCAAACCAGAACTCGGTTCTGGTCACACCCATTTTATCAGCGGTAATCTCGAGACGATGCTTATCTTGTTCCGATATTTCGGGACGGTGTCTTGTATTTGCAATCATCGCCACAACATTGCGATACGGCGCTTTTTCACGGCATATATCCGGCCTAGTGTTTCTTTTAAAAGTCCCTCTTAAGAATTCAAGCCATTTTGGATCAATATTACCTCGACTCGTTGGCATGTAGCGCTCCCTATTTTTATAATTATTATTCCCATATAGTAACCAAAAATAGATTTTTATTTCAACCAAAAAATAAAAAACCTGCCAAAATAGGCAGGTTCTTAAGATTTATTAGATTGGGAAATTAGTAGCCGGAGCTCTCTCTCATCTCTTTACGCTTTTCCATGCGCTCTTTCATTTTCTCACGCATTTCACCGCGGGCCTCTCTCATTTCCTCTGGGGTAAGAGATCCGTTACCATCGGCGTCCATATTGTCAAACATTTCTTCGTGTCTGGATAAAAACTCATCCTTGGAAATCATACCATCACCATTGGTGTCGACTTTTTGCATCGCTGACCCTTGATGTTTATGCTCACCATGATTATCAGCCATAACAGCAGTTGAAGACATCGCGACACCACCCATCAAGGCAGCCATTAAAAATACTTTATTCATTGCATCATCCTTTCGTTTTCTGATTGCCTTTTCAGGCTATCGACGAAATCTGACAAAAAAAAGACCGTTATGCGGCCTTTTTCGTTTTCTTCGTTATGTTTGCATTGGCGGGCAATTGACCATCCTCGATAAACAAACGAACATCGCGTTGCGGAAACGGAATGCCAATCCCTGCCTTATCCAATTCAACCTTAATCGTTTGCAAAAGATCCCACCGTGTTGGCCAAAACACATCTGTCTTCACCCATGGACGAACAATAAAATCAACAGAAGACGCGCCCAATTCATTCACCTCGACCAAGGGGGCTGGATCTTTCAACACATTGTCATGTTTTTCCAAGATGCTCATCAAAAGTTTTTGAGTTTTTTTCAAATCGGCGTCATAGGACACGCCAATCACCAAATCAATACGCCGTTTATTTTTTGCAGAATAATTTACAATGGTATCGGTTGTGATGTTGTTATTCGGCACTGTAATTTCACGATTATCCGGTGTTACAAGGCGCGTTGTGAAGATTGAGATTTCCTCAACCGTTCCGCCCTCACCTGCAACTTCGACGTAGTCACCGGCCTTGAAAGGACGGAAAAAGATAATAAGAAATCCAGCCGCAAAATTGGATAGTGACCCCTGCAGGGCTAAGCCAATCGCCAAACCGGCAGCGGCAATCGCGGCGGCAAAGGATGTTGTCTGCACACCCAATTGACCAAGCGCGGCCACAATCACCAACACCATACCCGTGACATAAATAATGTTTTCGATAAAGTCCGATAAAGTGCGATCCAATTTTGTTTTTTGGAATGATCGATCGACAAATTTAACGACTCTTTTTACAAGCCATTTACCGATCAGGAAGATAGCCAGTGCTGCCAGAATTTGTAACGATGCAGCAGTCAAAAATTCGGTTACCCCCGAATAATCATAGTTTTGAATGGTTTCCCAGCTTAACTCATCAATCGGCGGCAGGTCGATTGCTGATGACGATTCCGGTGTTTCTGTTTCTGCACTCATTTTGACTTCCTTATAAAACTCTTTAAACTTGCATGAACACTATCAAACAGAAATGGATAATCAATATGCAACATCACATTCTCCCCGAAAATTTGTGGCTCAGGGTTTTTATCGGGATGGTCGTCGGCATTGCCATTGCCCTTTATGTCGATATCCCGCAAACAATAATGCCATGGATTGAATTGCCGGGATCTCTATTTTTGGGCTTATTGCATATTATCATTGTTCCCCTTGTATTATCCTCCGTTATCTTGGGGGGGGCGAGCGCAGGGTCACTGGATTCATTGCAAAAAATGGGAGGACGTTTAATCCCTTATTTTATCGTCACAACGGCGATTTCAATCACGATAGGGATTGTAATAACTTCAAATGTTCAACCGGGTTTGGCCATTGAGCAAGCGGCTTCAGCCCCTGCTGATGCAATAAGTCAAACATTAGATGATCTGACGATTCCTGATCGTATCATGAATATTTTACCAATGAACATCACTGAGGCTCAGCTTGAAAAAAATATGCTTCAACTGGTGATTTTGGGGATATTGATCGGGATCGCCCTGTTGACCATTCGGACCAAGGCCTCAAAAACCGTGCATGAGCTGTGCGAATTTACACAAGATGCCTGCATGATGGTTGTGGGTTGGGCGATGTGGATTGCCCCCCTTGCCGTAGCGTCGTTGATGATAACGGCGGTCATCTCAATGGGTGGCGATGCCCTTGCAGGGATTGGATATTATATGGCCTGCGTGATTGGTGGGTTATTATGCATGGGGTTGGTCTATTTGATTATCGTTACGGTTGTTGCAAGGCTTAATCCAATTCAATTTTTGGCGGATATCAGGTCGGCGCAACTTGTCGCCTTCTCAACCAGCTCATCCTCCGCAACGATGCCTGTCTCGCTCTCGGTTGCCGAGGAACGCCTAAAGGTTAAAGATGACGTACGCGGTTTTACAATCCCGCTCGGCGCAACAATCAATATGGATGGAACAGCACTTTATCAGGCCACGGCAGCAATTTTCTTATGCCAGGTATTTGGCATTGATCTTACAATCGGGCAGACACTTTTGTTAATCCTAACAACCATCGGGGCGTCAATTGGAACGCCTGCTATGCCCGGGGTCGGATTGATCGTTTTGGCAACAATCTTGACCGGTCTTGGTGTACCGCCTGAGGGAGTCGGTATTATTCTGGGTGTTGATCGGTTGTTGGATATGTGCAGAACGACGCTAAACGTGACGGGGGATTTAACGGCCACTGCGGTGATGCAACGATGGATGCATGGAAAGACATGATCTGCTTCCCTTGACTTTATATGATTTTATTCCTATAGTATTGGAGTAGGCTACAAGAAAACTATCAACGTCATTGTTAGGGCGTGAGACAATATCAAAAAGGCGTGGTTCTTGTGGTCACATCTTTTAAAATCAATAGGTTATCTTGTTCAATTGAGACCACGGGAACCACCAAGTCCGATATGGATTGTTTTTCTACGAACGATGGTTTAAAAAATTTGTATGACGTTAAACCTTCCCAATATTCTAACACTTCTGCGGATCATTCTGATCCCCGTGATTATTGTTTTTTTGCTGATGCCCCATACTTGGACACCATTGGTGGCTCTGGCGCTGTATGTTTTTGCCTGTGTAACAGATTGGTTTGACGGATATTACGCACGTAAAAACAATATAACCTCTGCCTTTGGACGATTTCTTGATCCAATCGCCGATAAATTATTAATTGGTGTTCTTTTAATTGTTTTTGCGGCCTTGGGCCATTTATATGGTTGGGGGTTGTTGGCGGCCTGTGCCATTATGTTTCGGGAGATTCTGATTTCAGGTTTGCGCGAATATCTTGGTCCGCACAGGGTTGTTATCCATGTTTCCAATTTGGCAAAGTGGAAAACGACTGTGCAAATGATCGCCCTTGGATTTTTGATCCTTCCCATGACAATATTTATTGGGCAAGTGCTCTTATCCGTTGCCGCGATATTGACGATCATCACTGGGTATGACTATATGAAACAAGGCTTATCAGCCATAAAGACATTGGAGGAAAAAAATGATTAAAACAGGGTTATCTTTGGTTTTTGGGCTTGCCGGATGCCTCATTGGTGGTGCTGCTGCTCATCAATTTATTGTTGAACCGAATCTTTTACCGCTTATCGAAAACGCGCATGAGACGACACAGGCCGCCTCAATGTTTATATCTGCCTTTGGCACACTGGGTATAATAGGTGCGGCATCATATTTTGCACCTCGTGCTGCCATCACAGCCGCAGAACGTATAGTGAGGCGCCCCCCGAACCCAAAATGATCGATAAAATCACACTTCCACTTCTTCATCTCATAGATCCTGAAAAGGCGCATGACTTGACCATTAAGGTCTTGCGGTATGGGCTTTTTACCCGCCTTCATGACAAGCCTGTGCGTTCATTGACGCAATCTATTTGCGGTCTCCAGTTTCCAAATCCTGTCGGGCTTGCCGCCGGATTTGATAAAAATGCTGAAACGATGGATGCAATGCTCGGGTTTAATTTCGGCTTTGTCGAAATTGGTACTGTCACCCCCCTACCACAAGAGGGAAATGAAAAACCTCGCGTGTTCAGGGATAAAGGATCAAAGCACGTTATCAACCGTATGGGCTTCCCTAATTTAGGCGCCGATTATTTTGAGGGAAATTATCAAGATTTCCGGCAGTCAGGGGAAAATTTTAATGGTATTGTCGGCATTAATGTCGGCAAAAACAAAGACCAAGACGATGACCTTGCAGATTATGTTGACCTTGTGCATCGATTTGGCAAACAAGCAGATTATTTGACCGTTAATATTTCGTCACCAAACACTCCTGGGTTGCGGGATTTACAAAATCCGGAAAACCTTTTGCCTTTTCTAAAACAATTGGTGATTGTTCGTAACGCAAGATGCAAAACACCCCTGTTTGTCAAATTTGCACCTGACCTTGATGACGATCAAGCCATTGCCATTGCCCAATGTGTAAAAAAGGCCGGGGTAGATGGCGTTGTGTTAACCAACACCACATTGGAGCGGCCATCGATATTGCCGAAATCATTTGCCAGTCAAACAGGTGGGTTAAGCGGCCCTGCCTTACAGAATAAATCCAATTATTTGATTTCATTATTCTATAAAGAAACAGGCGGAAAATTGCCCATCATTGGCGTCGGTGGCGTGAACAGTGCAACCGCCGCGTATGATAAAATCAAAGCCGGCGCAAGTTTGGTTCAGTTATATACAGCTCTTATTTATCAGGGACCTTCTGTGGTGAAGAAAATAAATAATGGATTAATCGAATTGTTAGAAAAAGACGGATACAGCAATATTTCCCAAGCCATTGGGAAAGACGCTAAATAAGGCCCAAAGCCTCTGCTTTTGCTTTTTTACGCTCTAATTTTCTGCGCCTTTTTTCTGCATTAAGGCGTTTTCTACTCCGCTTTTCTGACGGTTTTTCATAGTGAGCCTTAAGCCTCATCTCTTTAAAAACGCCCCCTTTTTGCATTTTACGCTTTAAAACACGCAATGCCTGATCTATGTCATCGCCCCTAACATCCACACTGGCATTAACAGGTTTGTTGGATGGGGCCGCTGATTCGCTAAAATGTTTTTGAGAGAATTTTTTCATAAAATGAAACATAGGTACAAAAAAAATTTCTGTCAATATTTTTAGAAATCATGCGCGCAGAATCTGCGGTAATTTGAATTCTACATTTTCTTGACGCAGCATGACCTCCTCCACACTGACATCCATTTTTTTTCGACAAGCATCAATAAC
>CAJXOI010000035.1 GCA_913057885.1 uncultured Micavibrio sp. | reverse complement strand
TGCTCATTTCGTTTTCTCTTTATCGTTTTTTGCAGATTGCGCGGCCTTTCGCCGCTTAAGGTTTTCACGCAACTTTTGCGCGCGTTTATCCAATTTTTCCTGCTGTTTATTTTTTTCCTGCATCATCTGATCATAATTCAATACATCCCTCAATTATTTAGGACAAAACATCCACAATAATCAAGCTCTGCCTTATACAATAGGAAAAATTATTCTTTGATGAAATACCCGTGCGGGCGAGTTGAGAAAGGCATTTTTTGCAGACGCGGCATTTTGATGCCAAGCTCATCAAAAAATTCCTCGACCGCCCTGCTCTCGCCCTCCCATGGCATGAGGCCATATTCGTCAAAGGCAATAACACCGCCCTGGACAACACGATCATAAATATCATTTAAAACCGATTTTGTTGGATCATAAAGATCCATGTCCAGATAAGCCAGGCTAAATCGCACGCCTGGATTGTCCTCTAAAAATTGCGGGACGCTCTCTCGCACATCACCCTTAACAAGGGACACGCGGTCGATATTGGGCAAAAATCCGTCTAAATTATGAAGTTCGGTTAATTTATCAAGACGGGCTTCTTCAGAAGAATAAGCGCCTTGTTGTTTATCACCAGCCTTCATTTTTTTGCCATCTTTTTCATGAAAATCTTCCAGACCCTTAAACCAGTCAAAGCCAAATATCTTGCGTGTTCTGTCGCCCGGACAGAATGTCTCCATCAAGGCCGCCCATGTAAACAGTGACGCGCCGTTAAACACGCCAAATTCGGCAACGCATCCCGGCAAATCGATCACATGTTTAAATAGCTCGTAATGCGCCAAAAACGTTGCGATATCGCGCCGCCTTGCATAGGCAGGAAAATCCTTCAGGATTTGTTCGGCACTTAGGCCCAATGCCTCTATCTCTTGCCAATAATAGTCATCTTTTTTTTGATAGTCCGTGGCGGGGAAAAGTTTCGTTGTCATTTTAATTGTCTTCCGCAGTGTTAATTGTGTTGATGGCATTTTGTTTGAATTGCGTGTCACCCTCTTCATCACGATCAATCCGTGTTGTCGCCATTGTCAAAGGACCGTCCAAAGATGCTTGTAACTTGTCAATCAAAGTATCTGTCGCATCAGGGTCTTTTGCAATCAAGTAACGAAGGGATATACGTTCGTTATCAGCCTTATCAGGTTGCGTGCCGTGCAATGTGTACGCACTCCATAACGCGGCATAGCCGGTATCACCCGTCAACATTTTGGATTCACATTCCATTGCACGCCCTTCGCCGTTACTGTATGTCCATTTATGTTTATCACTTGGGTCTTGCTTTAAATCATGCGGAAAAACAGTTCCGCCAAATTTATGTGATTTCGGCATAATATGGAGCGGAGCGTCTTCTTTCCCAACAGGATGCAAGTAAATATATAATGTAATAAAGTCTCCTGGTCTTTCCGGCCAATCAATCAAATCCTGATGGAAATCAATGCCGTAAAAATATGTCAGGTGCCTATATGGGCTTTTGATATAGGCCGCCATATTGTTGGCCGCATTGCCGCGTGTCCGTTCCAAAACCCATTCCGGAATCCATGTTTCAGGTATACCGCAAATCACTTTGCGCAATAAAATGCTGTAATTCGGGCCAAGGATTTGTTCCAAAGCCTCGACAAACGGGGGATACTCCTCAATTTTACGAACATCATCCTGATCGAGCTTTTCCATCAAGTTATAATCTTTTGCCCCGGGGTGAATTTTTTTAAAAACGGGGTTGGCTTCGAAATCCTCCTGACTTTGGAACAACTCTGGCCCAAAGGGTTGAATTTCCTTGATCTGCTTTAGAACCGTCTCGCAATATTCCGGCGGAATGATATTCCCGAATTCCATAAAACCATTGGCACAAAATTCTCTTTCAATATCGTCCAAAGAGGCAGATTTCGTTTGTTGTGAGGTGTTATTTAGCATCGTCTTTTTCCCCAAATTAGATAGTACAGTTACAGAATAATAGTTTTAATCCAACGATACCATACAATAATTGTGCCAATTCAAAAGTTTATCGAGGATATGAGGCATTATTGCTCGTGCCAAGGGACAAAAAAAGATTGATTTTATGCTGTGTTCGCTTAAAAGTATGGCTGTGCCTAATCAGGTATATCAAAGCTGCTGTAGCTCAGTGGTAGAGCGCACCCTTGGTAAGGGTGAGGCCGGGAGTTCAATTCTCCTCAGCAGCACCATTCCAAAATCTGTAAATTTTATTGATCAATTTCAATTACTTAACTATAAAATATGAAAACAATTTAGCAGGATTATGGGTAAAAATGACCCTCGAGGGTGAGGCTTTTCACATGTTTTCCACAGGTTAAGTTGTTGATTTCATTGTAGGCTGTGCGCAACATTTACAACCTCCGACAGTGGCGATTTTTTCGCAACAAAACACCCCAAAATCTGCCCTGACTCGAGGACCGGAGAGGGGCGTGGACTTGGAGAAAGAACGGCTTAAAAATGTTGAGAACCCGCACCCATGCGTTGATTTCTAAAAATCCGCGCACCTTTCGGCGGAAACAAAAAGCGCAACACGATGCTTAAGTAATTGATAACCCTCAAATCACGAAGCCTACGCCTCGCGGAGAAATGGAGACGTTTGAGGTGGGGCATTATTAGTGTCAGCTTGGTAGTTTAGCAAATAGGTCAGGCTGTATTTTTTCTCTCCTCGCAAAACTTTCTACTGCTTGTGTTGTCGTTTTACTCAGCGGAAAGCCCTGAATACGTTCCCAATCAGGATTTACGTGGGGAAGCGCTCTTGCAATGATTGTAGCTATATCTCCAGAGAGTTGGAAATTCTCTTCGCCAATGGTTTTCTTTGGGATTTTTGGCTTGTAATCAGATAAATCGATATCCAGCCTTGTTTTTTCTTTAATTTGTCTCTCAATTTCTTGTCTTTTGTCATCGTCATGCAAAGCTTCCATGTCAACGATAATATCGGCATAGCGGCTGGCATGGGCCAATCCCATCATCCAGAAAAAGCAAAAGGCGTTATAATGGTACTGGCGTGTAAATTTTGGATCTCTTTTTTCCATTGGGGCAGAAAACAAACGTGAATAATGTTTAATATCTTGCTCGTAACTTTGTGCTTCCGGTGGCGGTTCAATGGCTGCCCATTTGAAGATTTCCGAGAAAGCCGGATGATTTTTATTTTTACCGATCGTAAGAGCAAATTCCCTGATATAGCGATTATTGAAACCTCTGAAGGAATGATAAGATTTATCTGTTAACCTTGGGTGTTGGACCAAGTAAATATGCACACCGCCAAAATTTGCCTTCATCCAGCCTTGCCGCAGCGCGCTTTGCGTGTCTTTAAAACCTGGCTGATCGCCTAATGTCCGTGCATATTCTATGAGGCTTGCCCAGTACGCCTTAAATTCAGGATCTTCCTGTTCGGGGGGCAGCACATAATTCTCGTAACAAAATCTTTGTAAGAAACCCGGAACGCCACCTTCCTTTGAAAATGGATAATTGTGAAAATAGGGAGGAATACCAGAAGGGTGTCGTAGGCTTTTGCCTTGTCTTAAGCGGTCAAATTCTTGATCTGCGTCCTCTTGGGTTCCGTCGATCATGATTTCATGCATTGGCTCATAAAAGTAAGAATCCCCTAGTTTCTCCATAAATTTGGAGCCAAACCATGTCGAGCCGACACGGGGAAAGCAGTGAATGAAAATAGGTTCTTTTGCTGACATGACGCAATGAGTAACATGCCCTATTATGAAAATCAATAAATTTAAAACTGAATTAGGCCTTAGAGAAAAGTTTTGACAAGTAAACTATGCAGAGGCATTTTGTAAGGTGTTGATTTTCAAGGGGTAAAGCTTTCAGTTTCAAAAGACCTCTTGAAATAGGGGCGAAAATAGGCTTAGTTTTGGACAGCTCTAAAATCCGCTGTGCGATGATTTAATAATAAAAACAATAACTTACGGCGGAGCAAAAGTTTATTTTAGTCAACTACGGTGCACCACCGCATTACCAACAACATATAATTGCGTGCCTACAAATGTAATATTACAAATATTTAATTTGGCATTACACAATTTCATTATAAACTGAACCCCGATATTTTTTATTAAAGGGGAAGTCAATCATGAATTTTAATGATATTAAAATGTCGCATAAACTGATCGGGTCTTATGCCGCAATTATACTGCTTGTTTTATGCCTCAGCGTATTTTCATTCTTTAGCATGCTCAAGCTTGGCAATGTTTTCAGTGAATATAGAGGCACAGCGCGAGAAAGTCTTCTGCTTGCCGATATGTCGCAATATTTAGGGGATGCGCGACGTAATGTCTTTAAATTCAGATTGATGCCAACCGAAGAAAATCGCGATGCCGTGACCAACAGTATTGCCAAATTGATAGAAACTGAACAAGGCATTGATGAAATTGTCGTTGACCAGGAACATAAAGAAAAATTATATTCGCTTAAATCCCAGGTCAGCGAATATCAAAATAATTTTCAATCTGCCATAGAATATCAGGCCCAGAGAGATCGCTTGGTCGCCACTATGGACAAAGTTGGCCCGGCCACACGTAAAAAAATTACACAAATCATGGAAACGGCCTATCGCGACAATGATCCCATAGCCGCCTATTACGCCGGTATTGTTCAACAACATTTGTTATTAGGGCGTTATTATGGCCGTGATTTTTTACTTCGCAATCAGGAAAAAGACGCCGAACGCGCTCTTTCTGAGATAAATCAAGCCCTTGCGCAGATGGATGAAATGGTTGCCGAGCTTCAGAACCCAACACGCAGGCAGTTGGCGTCTCAGGTTGTAGATGGTTTAAATCTGTACAAAAACACATTTAGGCAGGTTATTGACACAATCACATCAAGAAACACCCATTATGCCGCGATGGATCGTTTAGGACCCGTTATTTTAAACGCCTATGTTGGGTTATTTGAGGATAACGAGACCAAACAAAACACTCTTGGCCCTGTTGCGGCGTCGACAATTACGAGTGTTAAGACGTCCACAGTTGCCGCCGGTATAATAATTCCTATTCTGGCTGTTATTGTGGCCTTGTTCATGGCACGCCTGATCGTTGGTGCCTTATCGAATGTGACCAACATTATGAATCGACTGCGCCAGGGAGATTTTACAGTTGAAGTCACAGGAACAGAACGTGGTGATGAGATTGGCGACATGGCAAAATCAATCGCCCAATTAAAAGATGACGCAGAAAAATCGTTCCTTTTGAAGCAAATGGTCGATGATATGCCGACCAATGTTATGACGGTTGATGTGCGCGATAATTTAAAGGTGAATTATATCAACAACACTTCTATTAACACACTTTCTACCTTGGAAGATCATCTGCCTGTAAAGGCTACGGAAATTCTTGGGCAATCGATTGATATTTTCCACAAGGATCCGGAGCATCAACGCCGCATGCTGGCCAATCCAGACAACCTGCCGCACCGGGCAAAAATTCAAGTTGGACCTGAGAAAATGGCTCTCCTTATTTCCGCAATCCGCGACAAGCAAGATAACTATGTCGGGGCAATGTTAACATGGGATATTATTACCGCAAAAGAAGCCATTACCGAGGATGTGACGAATGTTGTCAGCGTTGTGACAAGTGCGGTTACTGAACTGGAAGCCACGGCTCAAAGCATGTCATCCATGGCACAACAAACGCAGTCACAATCAACCGCAGTTGCCGCTGCGGCAGAGGAAGCCTCGACAAATGTGTCGACTGTGGCCTCTTCTGCCGAGGAATTGAACGCCTCGATCACGGAAATCAGCCAGCAAATGCAAGAGGCCAGCAGACTTGCACAATCCAGTCAGGAGCAGGCAACGTCTACGAACGCAACTGTTGGATCGCTCAAGGAAGCTGCAGACAAGATTGGTGCCGTGGTGAATTTGATCAACGACATTGCCGAACAAACGAACCTTCTTGCATTGAATGCTACGATTGAGGCCGCGCGCGCAGGCGATGCCGGTAAGGGTTTCGCCGTTGTTGCAAACGAAGTCAAGGCATTGGCCAATGAAACAGCAAAGGCCACCGAAGATATTAATAAACAAATTCAACACATGCAAAGTGTCACTGGCGATGCCGTCACATCCATTTCCGGCATCTCAGAAAGTGTGAATAAATTGTCTGATGTGGCAACGTCTGTTGCGTCTGCCGTTGAGGAGCAAAACAGTGCGACACAGGAAATTGCACGCAGTGTTGAACAGGCCGCAATTGGAACCCGTGAAGTTACTGAAAAAATTACCTCTGTCAGTGACGCCGCCGATGAAACGGGTAATTCTTCAAAACAAGTTCTTGAAACGGCTCAGGAACTTGCGACCCAAGCCAACTCACTACAAGAAAAAATGCAAAAATTCAGGGATAGTTAATCCTCCCTGTTCAAAGTGCGGGAATGCGCTATATAATGTCACATGGTTTACAAGGCATTATATATCGCATTTTTCGTCTTTATATTTTCAGGGGGTTCAGCTATGGCCGCAGAAGAAATATCCTATACAGTCATTGAAAAAGACGGCGATATTGAAATCCGCCACTATGACGAAACGGTTATGGCCGAGGTTATGGTGGAAGGCGACCGAGACGAAGCCATCAATCGTGCCTTTCGCACATTATTCAATTATATTGACGGCAATAACATCGCGATGACGACGCCTGTTTCACAGGAACAATCCGCCGCATCCCAAAAAATTGCCATGACAACGCCTGTCTCTCAAACACAGACTAATAACGATGGCAACACATGGTCAGTTGCCTTTTATATGCCGAACGACATGACGTATGAGAACGCACCGAAGCCAAAAAATGAGGACGTGACCATTCGGCGTGTACCTGAGCGTAAAATGGCCGCTATTCAATTTTCAGGCTTTAGAACGGACAACAACCTTGACGAACATGAACAGGAATTGCGTGATTACCTTCAAACTAATGACATTGCCCACGAGGACACACCGCTTTACGCCTTTTTCGATGCGCCATGGGTGCCTTGGTTTTTACGCCGAAACGAAATTTTGTTTCCCCTTCAATAGGATTAAAACTATTTTTTGTGCATAGATTCCCACTTTATTGCATCGCGATATTGCGAATATTGCCATTGCTTTTAAGTTAGAGGCTGTAAACAAGGAGTATCCATATCATGACCGACGCCATTACATCCGCAAAAAACGGGGCTGACTTTCTCAAAATCTGTAACACAAACGAGATTGAATTTGTTGATTTCGTCTTTTCCGATAACCGTGGAAAGCTACAGCATACAACATATGCCCTATCCTTTTTGGATAAAGATTTTTTCGAGGATGGATTCTATTTTGACGGGTCATCGATTGCTGGATGGCAAGAGATTCATCAATCGGACATGTTATTATTGCCGGACCTTTCGCGTATATGCCTCGACCCCTTCACGGCACAACCGACAATGATTGTCTTTTGTGATGTGTGCGACCCTGAAACTAAAGAACCTTATAACCGTTGCCCCCGCTCGATTGCCAAAGCGGCGGAAGCCCACCTCAAAAATACAGGTGTG
>CAJXOI010000034.1 GCA_913057885.1 uncultured Micavibrio sp. | reverse complement strand
GACCGAAGATAATATCCAGCATAATGAAGTACACCTTTACATCCGCTAGGGTGCATTGTTCACTTATAGCGGGGGGATTATTTTATGTCTGATTTCATTCTTGATGGCGAGGGCGTCTCTGTTGGCGATGTGACTGTGCGCCTTGCCAGAACAGAAGAAGAAATTCACCTGGCTCAGGCTTTGCGCTATGACATTTTTTATAAAGAATTTACGGCTAAACCCACCCCTGAAGTTCGTGCCGCTCAACGTGATTTTGACAAATTTGACGACTATGCAGATCATTTGATTGTTTTGGATAACCGCATTACTGATAACAGTAAAAAAATTGTTGGAACCTATCGCATGTTGCGGGAGGACAAGGCCAGAGAACTAGGGCAGTTTTACACCGCCGATGAATTCGATATTTCTAAATTAACAGACGGTCATCAAGGCTTACTTGAGATGGGGCGATCTTGCGTATTGCAGGAATATCGCACCAAAGCTGTTCTACAGCTGTTGTGGCAGGGAATTGCCGAGTATGTTGCCTATTATAAAGTGAATTTCCTTTTTGGGTGCGCCAGCTTCCACGGCACTGACCCTGATATTTTGGCAGAAGAGTTGTCTTATCTTTATCACAATCACCTTGCGCCGGAATCGTTTCGTCCCGTGGCTTTACCTGATGTTTATACAAATATGAATATCGTTGCTACAGATAAAATCGACCCTAAGAAGGTTTTGCGCAACCTACCGCCACTGATTAAGGGATACCTTAGAATTGGTGGATTTGTTGGTGATGGGGCATTTATTGATTATAACTTTGACACGGTGGATGTTTGTGTCATCCTAAGCACCGACCACCTGACAGAAAGTTATAAAAATCATTATGAAAGAAAAACAGGCGCGGAATTCGGACGTGAATAAAATAAGCATTCACCTTCTTGCCATTGCCAGGTTGATGGCCTTTTTTGTTGGGACAATCACTCTCGTCCTCATGCATACGATTTGGTATATCCTCACACGCCGTTTGGATGTCACCATGTGGTTTCACAAAATGTGCTGTGTAATTTTCAATATTAAAATTAAACAAGTTGGTGAGAACGCCCATCGCAAAAATCACCCTGTGATCTATTTGTGTAACCATGACTCTTATTTAGATATCATCGTTTTGGGATCGTTTTTAGATGGGTGTTTTGTTGCTAAAAGCGAGGTTGCCTCGTGGCCGGGATTTGGATTTTTAGCCAAACTTCAAAAGACAATTTTTATTAAAAGGGATAAATCAGCTATTATGCAATCACGGCAGGCAATTGCCACGGCGATGGATAAAGATTTTGATATTATCTTGTTTCCCGAGGGAACATCGACAGATGGATTTGATGTGATGCAATTTAAGGCCGGTCTATTGGGAATATTTTTTCCTGATGATAAATCCCAAGCCGGAAATTACGAGGTGATTGATCAGGCGTTGATTCAACCCGTGGCGATCAAACATACGAAAATTAACAATGAGGTTGTGACACCTGATCGTCGTGATTTGCGGGATTTATATGCATGGTATGGTGATATGGATTTAGCACCGCATTTGTGGGACTTTGCCCATACAAAATCATGCACGGTCGAGGTGCATATGTTAGCCCCACTATCGACAAAGGATTTTGTTCACCGTTTTGATATTGCCAATGCCGCCCAAGATCGTGTATCGAAGGTTATAAAAGGCTAGGGCAGTTCATTAATGGTACAAAATCAATCGCAAAAAACCACGAAACGCGACATGACAAAGGGGGAAATTGTCCCTCATATAATGCGTATGACGTTGCCTATGACAATTGGTATCGGCGCGATTATTTGTGTGTCGTTAGTGGATACATATTTTGTAAGTTTGCTTGGCTCGGGGCCGTTAACGGCTATGGGGTATGCCTTTCCGGTTATTACATTGTTTTTTAATATGATTTTTGGTATGGCGATTGCTATGAGCGCCGTTGTATCCCGTAAAATCGGTGCCCAAAAAACAGAGGAAGTTAAAGAGACGGTAATCGTGGGGTTAACTTCGATTTTGATTTTAACGGCTATTCTGGCATTCGCTTTCCTGACAATTTCAGATACTCTTTTTGCAGCGATGGGAGCAGATGCTCTCACACGCGACCTTATCCATGAATATATGGATATTTGGTTTATCGGGGCGATATTTTTGGGTATTCCTGTTGTGGCGAATTCTGCCATTCGCGGGGCTGGTGACTCAGTATCTCCAGCTGTTGTCATGACGACTATTGCGGTTGTGAATTTGATTTTGGATCCAATCTTAATTTTTGGATTTATGGGGATCCCCGCAATGGGATTAGCAGGAGCGGCATGGGCTACAGTGATCGCCTATATCGCTGGGGCAGTGACATCTTTGGCAATTTTATGGATCAAAGAAAAACTGATCCATTTTTATCCCCTTTTGTGCCGTGAAAGTTGGAAACGTTCTTTAAAGGCGTTATTCATTATCGCCATTCCCGTGTCTTTGGCGAATATCATTACACCACTGGTCGCTTATGGCTATACAACGATTTTATCTGGGATAGGGGATGACGCCGTTGCCGGTTTCGGTGTTGTAACACGCGTCGAGGCTTTTGCTTTAATCCCTATTATGGCCTTGGCGGGGGGGATTGCACCGTTAATAGGCCAAAATTATGGTGCAGGTTTTAGTGACCGTGTGGAAGAAGCCATACGAAAGGCAATGAAATTTTCAATTGTCTATGGCATTGGTTGTGCCGTATTTTTAGGGGTGTTTTCATATGCCATTGCGATGATGTTTTCAGATGATCAGGATATTCGCTCTTTTATTACACACTATTTGATTTACGTTCCCATCTCCCTGATTGGGCTGAGCATATTTCTTGTTGTGACGTCCGCAATGAATGCAATGGAGCAACCCAAAATATCACTTGTACTTAATATCGTTAGGGCCTTTGTGTTGGCGTTGCCTTTGGCATGGCTGATGACCGTTTATTATGGTGAGGCTGGATTTTTGTGGTCAATTATTATCACTAATGCCCTCAGTTTTATTATGGCTGTGATTTGTATTAAAAGACTGGATTGCTTTCAAAGCTTAAAAACCTTAATCTAGTATTACTTTACTCTACAGAGGAAAAATAATGACTGATAAGAAAGACGAGTTGCCCGGTTTCGATAAGGAAATCGAAGATATGGATCAATTTCTTGAGCAACAAGAAGAAGAGTTTCCGATTGTTGATGATGAGGATGTTGATAATTTCGCTCCTCCCGAATTTGAAGAGCCCAAGGCCGAGGTAAAAAAACGTTCTGCCGGAAAAAAGAAAAAAGGACTCGTTAGTCAATTGTTCACTTATGCCGTTTTCCTTGGCGCTTTAGGCGGCGTAGGGTACGCAGGTGTGGTTTACGCACCTAAACTGATAAACCAAGAACAAATGGATTGGGTTCAAGGATATGTTCAAGAAGGTGGACAAAACCTTATGGGAACTGTCGCCAATCAAACACAGAATGTGATTGATGATAATACTGAGCCTCAAAATCTGGTTCCTGAACCTCAAATGGCCGACACCTTGCCCATGCCAAGCGATTCTGAGGTGAATGACCTTGTGGGTGATGTTGAGGATACGTCTCTGGTAGCCGAGGAACCTGCTGAGACAATTGCTGATGCATTGGCTATTGCACAACAGGCTCCTGAACCTGAGGAGCTTTTTCCTGATGTCCCTACAGAAACGACGGAACAATCACCCAGCGAAGATTTCTTTGATCAAATTCCATCCGCCCCTATGGTGTCAGAAGACGAGATGGTGCAATCAGATGATGCAGTTGATCAGATGGGCGTCATGATCACTGAGGACGCGTCCGAGCAAGAAGAAATGCCAGAGGATGGTATTGCAGAGGCAAAACCCGCCCCCTCTATGGATGAAGAGACACAAATTGTCGAAGAAATGCCATCCGCTGAAATTGCGGAGGTGGAAGAGATTCTCTTGGATGAAGAACCTATCATTGAAGAAGGCGATATTCTGCCCGAGGTGGTTGCACCAAGTCAGAATGGCGATGAGGTTGAACCTATGGCAGTGGAAGCAGAAATCGCTTCTGTAGAGGAGGTTGAAGAAGAAATCCTCGATCTTGAGGAAGATAATGCGACCGTAGAACAAAATGAGCCGACTCAAGAGGTCGATACAAACCTTGAAAACGATGTGACCAGTGTTGATGTCACCACCGAAGAGAATGATATACAGGCGACGCCTGATCATCAAGAGATGAATAGAGAGTCTGTCGAAGTTGAAGCGACACGAGAAGAGGTTGAAATTGTCGAAGAGGAAACCAAACCAATAGATGTTGATCAAATTGTTGCGCAACCTGTTGTTCAGGCTGATAAAATACCGTCTGCGCCAAAAGCGCCAAAACCTGTTAAACGTGAAGACCCCCGCGTCGAACAAGCCAGAAACGCTTTTGAAAGACAGAATTTTCAACAGGCATTAACACTTTATCAGGCTATTTTGGCGGATGACCCTGCGAACACAGCGGCATTGACGGGTCGTCAATTGTCGCAAGCGAAATTAAGAATGCAGAATCAGCAGGTCGCTCCCACGTTTACTCCGTCACCACAATCGCCATCAATGCAATCTTCTGGTATCACTGTTTTATTACAACAGGCGCGGCAAAACCCCAGAAGTGCACGCACAGCGTTGAATGTTGCTGATGCCTATAAGGCAATGAATGATGTGCCTAACGCTATGAACTGGTATCGCAAGGCGCTTCAACTTGATGTGATGAATAGCTCTGGGCTGGATCGCATGGCGATCTACGATTCAATGGCGGAATTGCAACAATAAGTGCCTATTGTTTTAGAGATATTTCCATGGCTCGGTTTCTTAGTGGTGGGAATATTTGGCCTGATTATTGGTAGTTTCCTGACATTTTTATTTTATCGCCTGTCTAGTGGAGACCCATGGCTGTGGGGGAAAGAAGCCAAGCGATCAAAATGCCCATCTTGTGGCACAGTGCTAAGTGTGCGCGACCTTGTTCCTGTTTTGTCATGGTGCATGAATAAAGGGCGATGCAAACACTGCAACGCCCCCATATCAATTCGATATCCGTTGATTGAATTGGTTACCGCTATTTTTTTCCTAACATGTTATTTAATATATCGGGGATCGGCATAACGATTGTATTTGTTTTATCGTCTGCAATTTCTGTTAAGGCAGATAAATAGCGCAACTGCATCGTTTCCGGGCGTTTAGCCATGATTTCAGCCGCCGCATCCAATTGTTTTGCCGCCTGAAATTCACCATCGGCATTGATAACTTTGGCGCGTCGTTCTCGTTCGGCCTCGGCCTGTTTGGCAATGGCGCGGATCATTGACGGGTCAATATCGATATGTTTCAGCTCGACATTCACAACTTTAATACCCCAACCTTCTGTCGCTTTATCCAAAATGGCTTGAAGGTCTAGGTTAAGTTCATCTCGCTTGGCCAACATGTCATCCAATTCATGTTTTCCAAGGACGGATCGCAATGTTGTTTGCGCCAATTCTGATGTGGCTTGATAGTAATTTTCAACCTTGTTAATCGCATCCGCCGGATCGACAACACGGTAATAAATCACGGCCGACACACGCACCGAAATATTATCTTTGGAAATAACATCCTGGGACGGGACATCTTCTGTTAAAATACGAAGGTCGACCGTTGTCATTTGTTGGACTATCGGTATCAAGATAATCAAACCCGGCCCCGTAGTATGGGTATATCGCCCCAATGTATAAACAACCCCGCGTTGATATTCCTTCATAATGCGCACAGATGTCGCAAGGAAGAAGAGCAGAGGGATAAGAAGTACAAATAAAAATTCCATGGTTTAATTTTCCTTTTTTACCGTTAAAGTCATATTATCGTAATCGAGAATACGGACAACATCGCCCGATTGAATGTCTCCGTCGCCCACGGCACGCCATGCTTCGCCTTCAAACTCTATGCGTCCTTTATTGCCTGTCCAGGCTATGACCATAACCTCTTGCCCGATCATGGCCTCTATGCCCGTTGTTGTTTTGCGGCCATAGATTTTGAGGACGTAATAGCCAAAGGCAGCAAACGTAATGAAAATTAACACACCAATGGCAATCACGATTTCAACGGATAGGCCGTAAAAATGCGTGGTGTCGCTCATCAATAGCAGAATAACACCCGCACAAAATGCCACAAACCCGCCAAGGGTTAGTAGGCCGGCGCTGGGCACAAAAATCTCGATAAGAATAAGAACTAACGCTGTGATAAAGAGGGCTTCGACTGACATGTTTATTAAGTTGGCGATTGTCCTGGTTTATGGGTCGAAATACAGTAAGTTGCGAGTGCGTCTTCTGCATTGTTAAAATAATCTATCACCTGAGCAACAGGAGCACCATCGCGGATCAGTGCTGGCATGGCTGCATTACGAAATGCCACGAGTGCGGCCAACTGAGGACATGAAAGCTCATAGCGATGATCGTTTGCGCATCGTAACATCATGACGGTGTTTTCTTCAACATTGACGCCAACCGTAACATCCGGTGATAAAACGTTTGGATACTCATCAGGCATAACGTTTTGACACGCATTGTCCATTCCGAATAAGTTTGGGCCATCTTCATCGGCCTTCGTGGATGATGTAAGAGCCACCGTGGTGAGTGCTGCTGCAATTATATTTCTTATCATTTTTTTCTCCTTACCGGTTAAGTAAATATTACGTAAGCATATAGAATGATTGTTGTCATGCTTTTTTTCAGAAACATTTTATTTTGATAGGGAAGGCTTAGGCTGATGCAGAATAACGTCCTTGAACTGTTGTAATATTGTTTTATTAAAACGTCCATCCATCATTTTATTGTTTAGGATGTAAGAGGGCGCTAATTCCTCTGGGGTTTTATGAGGATGGGGTATTTGCCACCCATCCATGGCGTCGCAGATACATAACATCTGCACTTCTCGCGTCAGCTCGGCATCGGTCTTACCAAAATGACCGCTTCCATCAATCATTTCATGATGATTAAGCATTAAATCACACATCAGGCGTAAAACAGGGTCCTTATCCCAACTCTCAGGAAAGGCCGCTTTGACACGTTCGACGCCTAATTTAGTATGTTGACGACGATGCTCTTTGAGTGACTCCGGCGGCTTAAGTGGCGCGCCATTTTCATCCCGTTCGTTAAAATCCCAAATTTCAACGGGCAAATCCATTTTTCCGATATCGTGGATCATGGTAACAGCATAAAGGACATCGCACATATTATCGTCATAGCCCATTTTTTGAGCGAGCGACCTCATGCTTTGTGCAACCCTCAGGGAATGTTCGGGGAATTTATTTAAACGATCCGAGGGACGTAAATCATCAAAGGCAGACAATTGCGCAAATTGGTCGTCTATAAACGACTGATGTTCGGGTTTTAATACCATATTGTTTCAAATTTGACCTATTATTCACAGTTTCGCAAGAAAGTTTTAATAAACTATAACTATTGGTAAAAAAGGGTAGGAGAACAGGAATGACACAAGGTTTTGCAGGAGGCGCCGTTGTCGTGCCGGTTGTTA
>CAJXOI010000033.1 GCA_913057885.1 uncultured Micavibrio sp. | reverse complement strand
GAGGTTGGCGTGCTAACCATGGAAGGGCGCGAGGTCTTTAAATTTGCCGTTGACGCCATGTGCGGCGCGGTTGAAGAGGCGTTGGAGACCAATAAAATGCAGCCGTCCGCGGTGGATTGGCTGGTACCGCATCAGGCGAATATCCGTATTATCGAGGCCACGGCCAAAAAATTAGGGGTGAGTATGGATAAGGTGGTCACAACATTGGAAAACCATGGGAATACGTCTGCGGCTTCTATTCCTCTTGCTCTAGACCACGCTGTGCGCAAAGGTGACATCAAACGAGGTCAGACATTATTGTTGGAAGCCATGGGCGGCGGGTTCACATGGGGCGCGGCACTGATTAAGTATTAGTAGGGGGCAGGGCCTAGGCCGCGACCAAATGGCGCCCCTGATGAGCATTGCGACGCGCAATCTTTTTGAAATGATCGGATGTCATGGAAGGTTGTGAATCCAACGTTTCACCATGGTTCACTATGAAAGCACGGATGGTTTCAAACCCTTCAATAAATCGGTCGCATAAAAACCGCCTAGACGTATTAAGCTTGTCTTTTTGTGTGAAAATAACGTGGTCATCACGCCGCCATACAATATGAACGGGCGGGATATTTTGTCCTTTTTCACGTCTTTCCATCAATTGAACAAGTGGCCATAACCCTTGTGTGAGAATCAATCCGTTCGATTGCTCTAGATCCTTTGCGCCCAGTGACCGTGGGTTTTTATCTTGGTAAGGAACATTGGGCGGATTTGTTGCAAGGCCAATAACAACATCAAGGTCACCTAGATGATCAATAATCGGCTCGATAGGCGCGTTAGATCCGCCCTGACAGGCACCATCAATATAAAAATGATCACCAATTTGAACGGGGTGAAAAACATCAGGCAGGCTGGCGCTCGCCATCAAAACATCGGATGTCATTTCATGCGGGCCAAAAATACGCCCCCTCATGGTGGTTGCGTTCACGGCCTCACCGTATAATGCCACATTTTCTGTTGATTGCAGGGCATCTGGGTTGATAACAACGCTATTATTGATCAAATTTTTAAACATGGTGCTGTATAGTGCTTTTGCTTGTCGTAGAATCATAGACCGCTGTATCTGAGCAGGTGCCGTCATCCATTGCATCAAAGGGGCAATATTGGCAACACGCCCAAATGATTGGGCTGCCTCGATGGCATGACCTACCGCGTCCATATTGTCCTGTGCCTGCTGCACGGTTGCAGAGGAGATTGGGTCAAGGCCGATACGGTTTAACCATTTATCCATTAGAATATCACCAACCATACGGCGGGATTCTGTGCTATATCCATGATGATTAAACACTTGTTTAACCGTTGCGCCGTTGATTAGGCCGGCCGAAACACCCGTGATAATTTTGATTTCTATATTAGGATTAAGAACAAGGCCTGCAATCATTCCTGCTTGTTCTGCGCCCAAGGCTCCGCCGCCTTGCAAGACCAGACCGACGCGTATTTTTTTGTTTTGATCGCTCCCCATGTCTCATTATGGGCGGCAAATGTGTGGTGGGGCAATTATATTATGTGTTGCGGTGCAGAAGATAGGAGATATTAAAGTTCCTGCATGACCATGAATACGTCATAGGGTCCACCAGCGGCAATTGCACGGCATCCAGATGTTTGCCCAACAAATTCTGTGGCGACGTCACCATAGATGCGATCACCTGCGTCAGTGTCAATGATATCGTCATTAGGATTTGCGTAATCCAACAATTTATTAACCGCGACGCAAATCTCGGGGCGGACATTTTCCAAGACAACCATGTGATCATCACTGGCTGTTCCTAAATCAACAACGCCATAGCCACCGGCAGGGGCGTTACCGACATAAAAAAATGTGAATTCCCCTGTGCCAGCGGCGGTTTGATATTCATCAAGATTTGTGGGGTAACGAATACCGGCATCCAACGGATCAAACATTTCGCATTCTGTTCCTGCACCAGCGGGAGGGTTAGAAAAGTCAATTTCATCAATAGAACAACCCTGCTGATTCCACAAATAATCATACCCCATTTTAATGTCTTGCATGGCGCGCATCAGTTGCCCTGCGGAAACACGGGCTTGTTCATTCGTAATTGTCCCTGCGCCGCCACCAGAAGACCGACTAACGGCATAGGTTAGAGCGGCAAAAAGGCCAACAGCAATAAGAATGAGGAAAAGCACATTCCCCTTTTGTGCAAAAGACTTCATATTCATAGTATACCTTAAAAAACGATTATCCCGCAACGCGTTTGTCTTGAACGGCACCATGGCAATGCTTGTATTTTTTACCTGATCCACATGGGCAAGGCGCATTGCGCGGTGTATTGCCCCATGTCGACGGATCATTTTTATCAAATTCATTACGAAATGGTGTAATTTTAGTTTGATCACGAGAATCGGCAGTGGTTGGCTGGAACTCTTGGTGTCGTTGTTCCGTATTTTCGAAATCGGCACGAGGAAGAAGGTTCAAACTGCCACGCTCAGGGTCAATATCAACCAAAGATAGTGTCAGTGTTATATTTTCCTTTAATTTCGCCAACATATCCTGGAAATAGGCAAAGGCTTCGGCTTTATATTCGTTTAGCGGATCACGTTGTGCCATGGCGCGAAGGGAAATTCCCTGACGCAGGTGATCCAATGCTAATAGGTGTTCTTTCCATTGTGTGTCCAATTGTTGCAATAAAATGCCTTTTTCAACGCGGCGCATCACATTGGAGGTGACATCCGTGCTTTTGGCCGCCATGTATTTGTCAGACATATCGCGCAGACGTCTCTCAATTTCTTCTTCGCCGATGCCTTCTTCATTGGCCCATTCTTTGATCGGGGCCTCGATGTTTAAAATCCGTTTGGATTCGGATTCCATGACATCGGTATTCCATTGATCGGGCAGGGACCCCGGCGGCATATTCCTCTCCACCAAATCGGCAATGACATCGTGACGCATTTCGATGATCAATTCTGATACATCCTCGGCCTCCATAATTTCACGGCGTTGTTCATAAATAACCTTCCGCTGATCATTCATCACATCGTCAAATTTCAGCAAGTTTTTACGAATTTCATAGTTTTGTTGCTCAACCTTAATTTGCGCCCGTTCCAAAGTTTTTGAAATCAATGGATGTGTAAGGGATTCGCCGTCTTTCAAGCCGATTTTGCGATGGGCAAGAAGGGGCGCAAGTTTTTCCGCGCCAAAAATGCGCATCAAATCATCATCAAGGGAAAGGAAGAAAATTGTTTCACCCGGGTCACCCTGACGGCCTGACCGCCCACGAAGCTGGTTATCAATACGCCGTGATTCATGGCGTTCCGTTCCTATAACGCATAATCCACCGGCCTCTTTCACCTTTTGGCGGGCTTCATCGACTTCCTTACGGATTTTTTCTTCGGCTTTTTTCTTTTTGGCTTCGGTCCATGATGGATCAATTTCGGTTTCCAGACGCATGTCCAAATTGCCACCCAACTGAATATCCGTTCCACGTCCAGCCATGTTTGTCGCAATGGTCACGGCACCTAATGTCCCTGCTTGGGAGATAATATGTGCCTCTTGTTCATGATGGCGTGCGTTCAAAACGCTGTGTTTGATTTTATGTTTTTTCAGGGATTTGGACAAAATCTCTGATTTTTCAATTGAAGTTGTGCCCACCAAAACAGGCTGTTTCTTTTCTACGGCATGTTGGATGGTTGCCAAAATCGCGGCAAATTTATCATCAAAGTTTTTGTAAATTTGATCATCATGGTCGATACGCGCCACGTCAATGTTTGTCGGAATTTCCAAAACACGCAGGTTATAAATATCTTCGAATTCTGTCGCTTCGGTCGAGGCGGTACCTGTCATCCCCGCCAATTTGGGATAAAGGCGGAAGTAATTCTGGAATGTTATGGATGCCAATGTTTGATTTTCATTTTGAATATCAACACCTTCTTTTGCTTCCAAGGCCTGGTGTAATCCTTCTGAATATCGGCGGCCTTCCATCATACGGCCTGTGAATTCGTCGATAATCACGACATGGCCATCTTTGACGATATAATCTTTGTCGCGAGAGAATAATTTATGCGCACGCAATGCCTGATTAACATGATGGACAAGGCTGATATTATGTGCGTCATAGAGACTGCCATCTTCAAGCATTCCGATTTTTTTCAACAGTTTTTCTGCTTCTTCGACGCCCTCTTCGGATAGGGTGACGTTCTTGGTTTTTTCATCCAATTCAAAGTGATTATCCTTTAATTTCGGAATGATTTTATCAATTTCGATGTAGAGTTCTGATGATGTTTCCGCAGGTCCGGAGATAATAAGTGGAGTTCTGGCTTCATCAATCAAAATAGAATCCACCTCGTCGACAATAGCGAAATTAAATTGGCGTTGGACCATTTCTTCTAAACGGAATTTCATATTGTCGCGCAGGTAGTCAAACCCAAACTCGTTATTTGTCCCGTATGTGACATCACACGCATAGGCAACTTTTCGCGCAGCATCGTCCATATTGCCGACAATGCATCCCACTGTTAAGCCCAAAAAGCGATAGATTTGCCCCATCCATTCCGAGTCACGTTGTGCCAAGTAATCATTCACGGTCACAACATGCACTCCTTTACCTTCAATGGCGTTAAGGTAAACAGCCAATGTTGCGACAAGGGTTTTTCCTTCACCCGTGCGCATCTCGGCGATCATGCCTTTATGAAGAGCCAACCCCCCGATCAATTGCACATCGTAATGCCTTTGCCCTAATGTCCGTTTTGCGGCCTCACGTACTGTGGCAAAAGCCGCGGGCATGATGTCATCGAGTGTTTCGCCCTTTTGAAGGCGATCGCGAAATTCACCCGTTTTATTTTGCAGGTCTTCGTCACTGAGTTTTTCGTATGTTTCTTCAAGTGCGTTCACGGCGGGAACAAGCTTTGACAATTGTTTCAAAGCGCGATCATTTGACGATCCCAATATTTTTTTCGCAAGGTCCAGAATCATTTTTTGCCTTTTAATTTCCTTATTTCTATGTTGTGTATAAATGCGTGTGTTTATGGCGTCAATGTTGATTCCAATATTTTCCATGCCATAATGCAGTCGCGAACCAAAAACTAAAGAGGAAATGAGGTCAAAGAATGGCTGAGAAAAATACATCACAAAACCTGGTAACGGGATTTTCAATCATTATTGCATTGGCCGCCGTGGCTTATGCGCTCATGATGCATGTTGAAAAGCCAAACCAGAATCAACAAAATGTTGAGGTAATGCTTCAATCCGTTGAGGCTTTTGAGGTTTCAAACGATAACCCTGTCGTTATGACCATTGATGGTGAAGAGATTACCCGCGCAGAAGTTTTGGAAAATTTTACACAATCTGGGTCTCAATTACCACCTGGTATGTCCTTGGATCGTATTTTCCCTTTATTGCAGGAACAATATTTGGTTGAGAAATTGACAATCGATGCCGCAAGGGAACGCGGTATTGATCAAAGCAATCCTGAAGTTCAAGAAAGATTGAGGCAGGCACTGGAAACCGCCATTCGTGCCGAGTATGTTGCCGAGATTGGCGAGGATGCAGTATCGGATGAGGATGTTCGAAATGCTTATCAGAATGTGGTGGCGAACGCCCCCGCTACAATAGAACGTCGCGCAAGGCATATTCTGGTCGAAACGCAAGAGGCGGCGAATGCTTTAATCATCCGTCTTGAGCAAGGTGCAGATTTTGCTGAGTTGGCCGAGGAAAATTCTGTCGGGCCAACGGCTGAACGAGGCGGCGATTTGGGTTATTTCACACGTGAGCAAATGGTTCCTGAATTTTCACAGGCAGCATTTGACCTTGACGTTGGATCCTTTACTAGAACACCAGTTGAAACACAGTTCGGTTTTCACGTGATCTTAGTTGAGGATGAACGAGAGCGTGCCAAGCCTGCGTTCGAAGAAGTGCGTGATCAATTGAGAGATCAGTTGCGTCAGGCAGCAATTCAGGGGGAGCTTCAAAAGCTGCGTCAACAAGTTGAGTTCGAAGTTTTCGATTTGAACGGTAATCCTCTGGACACACAAGTCTCAGAAGACGCTTCAGCTGAGGTAGAAGAATCCGTTACTCCCGACGAGATGGTCGAAGACAATAGCGAAGACAATAATGCAGAGGGTGAGCCCGAAGCAGAATAATGTTTGATAATGAGCGACAATAACGCGCACTTAAAATCATGCAATGGCGGTGAGATCAGTGATGATCTGCCGCCATTGCCTTATTTAAAAACAGTTTTGGTGTCTGCGGTCATATTGTTGGATGCGGATAATCGAATTTTGTTAACACAACGGCCTGAGGGAAAGTCTATGCCGGGTTTATGGGAATTTCCCGGCGGCAAAGTTGAAGAAAATGAAACGCCAGAATTTACCTTAATTCGTGAGTTAAATGAGGAATTGGGCATTATAACGGGTGTGGATTGCCTGCAACCCGTGACTTTTGCGTCGCATTCCTATGATGATTTTCATCTTCTGATGCCTGTTTTTGCCTGTCGGACATGGAAGGGTATTCCTCACGGGCGAGAGAGTCAAAACCTCAAATGGGTTTATAAGAATGATCTGAAAAACTATCCCATGCCACCTGCGGATATTCCCCTTATTCCCCTTATTCATCAATTGATATAAGGTGACACCAATGGGCGTTAACATTGAAAAAGTTGGTAAATTTTATAAAAGCGACCTTGGCGAACATGTTCACGCCGAGATTGTACGCCTATTGAATAAAAACCTTGAAGGGTACGGGGGGGATTGTGTTGTGTCCCCTGGATCCCGTTTTTACGAGGATGTTATTCGCGGGCATTTTAATTTCCTGTCCTATCACACAGACAGCGATCAAAAAGACAATGAATACTCGTTGACATGGCAATGCTCTTCTCATGCGGCAGATAGTGCCATTATGATACATGACCTTGAATTTGCAAAAAGCCCTGAAAACCATTTGAAAGAGGCGTTCCGCGTTCTAAAAGGCGATGGTCGTCTTGTTATTCTCTTTCCCAATAGGTCTGGCGGATGGGCAAGACGGGACAACACGCCTTTTGGCGTTGGTGCGCCGCGTACATTGGGGCAGGTTAAGCGCCTTTTGAATGAAAACAGGTTTCATTTTGACCGTGTTGAGGGGGCATTATATTTCCCACCTTATAACCCAAAGGTTGAAATAATACGCCGCGTTGTGAACATCGCCCATGGGTTCGGGGTGATGAATGCCGGTATATTCATGGTGATCGCCCATAAACGCGAAAAAGCAGGTATTAAGGAACCCGTTAAAAAAATCCGCGAAGCGGTAGAGGGTGCCCTTGCGCCTAAGCCGGCCTCTGCGGTCAGACGGATTCCTGCTCATGCTAAATCGAAAAAAGCACCATGATATGTGACTCTATTGGCATTGTTGGATTTGGCCTGATTGGGTCATCAATCGCTCACAATATTCGTGATAGGAAACTAGCGGGTCATATTGCCTGTGTTGACCAGGATACGGATGTTTGCCGCTATGTCTTGGATGCGGATTTGGCTGATACCGCATCACATAAGGCAGCAGTCCTCGCCAATTGCGATATTATTTTTATCTGTGTGCCGGTCGGGCCCGTGAA
>CAJXOI010000032.1 GCA_913057885.1 uncultured Micavibrio sp. | reverse complement strand
GAGATTCCGCAACAGGCAGACGAGTCGGTGGAGGGTGATCAGGCCGAAACAGAATCCGCGATGTCCGGTGATGATGCTGACGATCAAGATAATGGCGATACCGAAGACACCGCCCAAAATGCCGATATGAACCCCAATGTTGATCAGGCGGAAATGCAGGACACGGCGGAAGGCGACGACGATCAATCCGCCCAAATGGGCGGCGATATGGATATGGAGGCAATGGGCGATGGCGATGACCCAACGGCATCGGAATCGCGGGATATGCCCGCCCCGCCCGCCGATCCGTTTGACCAACGGAACGAGAGCTATCACATCTATACAACGGATTACGATGATATTGTTGAGCCACAGAAATTGGCAGATGCGCAAGAGCTCTCGCATTTACGGGCACAATTGGATGCACAATTACAACCGCTTCAGGCCTTGATTGGAAAGCTTGCGAATCGCTTACAACGCCTGTTGATGGCGAGGCAGCAAAGGCAATGGCGCTTTGATGAAGAAGAGGGGATTTTAAATACATCCCGTTTGGCGCGCTTGATTGCTGATCCGACCTTGCCGGTGACCTATAAACAAGAGGTCGAGACGGATTTCCGCGATACGGTTTTGACCCTGTTGATTGATAATTCGGGGTCGATGCGCGGGCGCCCTATTACTATTGCATCGCTTAGTGCCGATATATTGGTCCGCACGCTGGAACGGGCGGGTGTGACGGTCGAAGTGTTGGGTTTTACCACAGCCAATTGGAAGGGCGGGCAATCACGGCAGCTGTGGACGCAAAATGGTCGTCCCCCGCATCCCGGGCGTCTCAATGACATTCGACACATTGTCTATAAACCTGCCGATGCACCGTATCGCAGGACAAAGAACAATTTGGGACTGATGTTGAAGGAAGGGATTTTAAAAGAAAATATTGATGGTGAGGCGTTGATGTGGGCTTATAAACGCCTGTCCAAACGCACCGAGGATCGCAAAATTATGATGGTCATTTCGGATGGCGCGCCCGTTGACGATTCAACCTTGTCTGCTAATCAATCGGGGTATCTGGAATCCGATCTTCACCGCGTAATTGATGCGATTGAGAAAAAAGGTGATGTGGAATTGACCGCCATCGGGATTGGGCATGACGTTGGGAAATATTATAAACGCGCCGTCACCATCCGCGATGCGTCCGACCTACCGCCCGTGATGATGAATGAACTGGCGGTTTTGTTCGAACAATAAAAAACATATTGACAATTATTCACCATTATGGTTATATATAGGTAATCCTGATCTTGGCAGGGTTAAGTACAGATCAATTGTATTTAGCCTTGAAAAGGAGGATAAAAATGACAAACACTACTCAAAAACAACCTTCGTTTACCGAATTGTTGAAAAAGGGTGATCTTGCCGCAATCGAAAGATTGTGTATCAACAACCCGAAACTTCGCGACATATTGCTTCATTGGAAAGGCGTCCGTAAGACAGCGTTCTTTCGTAATCGTTTGAGATTTTACAAAAATTTCGCCCGCAAATCAGGTGTCCGTAAATTTACGCCAGAGGTGAAAAACCAAATGCGCGAAGAATTTGCCCAAAAACATTGTCTTAAACAAACATTACAACATGTGGTGGACAGCTATGATATCGCGGCCTTTACCACGAAAATCAGCCGTATTCGATTTAATCAGCAATTAAAAAGAAAGCAAAGACGCGCCCGCATGTTGTAATTGATCTTGGTTTCATAAAATCCTCATGCTAAATAATGGGGTATGGACAAGAAACAGATTTACAAGCCAAAGCCTGTGTCAGGCTTTCCCGAGTGGCTCCCCGAAGAACGGCTGGTTGAACAACAATGGCTGGATCATATCCGCCGTGTATTTGAATCCTATGGCTATACCTCTATCGAAACCCCTGCGGCCGAAGAAATAGACGTTTTAACCGCCAAAGGTGAAACGGATAAGGAAATATACACCCTCACGCGGTTGCAGGCTGATGAGGATGATAAAAAAGAAGCACGTATTGGACTTCATTTCGACCAAACGGTGCCCTTGGCGCGTTATACCGCCATGCATTTTAATGATCTGGATTTTCCGTTCAAACGATACGCCATGCAAAAGGTTTGGCGCGGGGAACGCCCTCAACTTGGGAGAATGCGGGAATTTTATCAATGTGATATTGATGTGATTCACGTGGATCACCTGCCCCTGCATTTCGATGCGGAAATGCCGGCCGTGATTTACGAGGCTTTGTCAGGGTTGGACATCGGGCGGATTCAAATTGGCATAAACAACCGTAAGATATTAAAGGGCTTGCTACATTATTTAAGCGATGAAAATCAAACCCTATTTTTTAGAATTCTTGATAAAAAGGATAAGCTTGATAAGAATGTTTTTGATAATCAGGTAGCAGATTTTCTTCGTAATAATACAGAAAATGAAACTGCATATAACAACGCTAATGATGACTTAAATACACTATTTAGCTATAGAGATCAGTTGATTAGATTGCCGCTGTCTGAGCAGATTTCAAAATTAAGAGAAATTTTGATTGGGCACTCCACTTACGAAAATTATCAAGAGATAAAACAGGACACCACTTTGCCTAAATTTAAAACTCCGTTACCTGAGTTTTATGAAGGGCTAGAAGAACTGGTATTTGTTTTAACCAATCTACAGAATTTGCCTGAGGGAAGTGTAGTTGGCGACTTCTTTTTAATTCGCGGTCTCGATTATTATACGGGCACGGTGTATGAAACACGATTGTTGGATATTCCCGAATTTACATCGTCCGTCTGTTCAGGCGGACGCTATGATGATTTGGCGGGGTCGTATATCAATAAACACCTTCCAGGGGTCGGCATTTCCATTGGTTTTACGCGTCTGTTTGATGTGTTGAAACATAATGGATATATTAAAACGGGACGCAAATGCCCCACAGATGTACTGGTTGTACTCCCCTCTGATGACGAGCGTACGAACGCCAATACGGTTGCGCATACACTCCGCCAAAATGGATGGAATGTTGAGGTTTATCACGCCCCGCAAAAAATCGGTAAACAAATTGCCTATGCCGAAAAAAAGGGAATCCCGTATGTTTGGTTCCCTGATTCATCAGAGGTCAAAAACCTTGATAATGGTGAACAAGCACCTGTGGATCCCAACACATGGGCAAAGGACGCATCATGAAAGATATAGCTTCACAGGATGATCTCACACTCAAAACAATTCAACAGGCGATGGCGGCAAAACCATCGTTTCATGCCGCACAAGCTGCGGCACGGTTGGTGGATTATACATCCCTTCGTGGGGATGAAACACCGCGCGAGATACGGGCATTGTGCGCGAAGGCGAAATCTTTAAATGTTGCGGGCATCTGCGTTTTTCCAAAACATGTGCGGTCTGTTGCTGATTATTGCCGCTCAACAAATATTCATATCGCGACGGTGATCAATTTTCCCTGTGGCGAAAGGTCAAATGACGGGGACATCGCCACCCCTGAAAGGACTGCTGCGGATATTCAACAGGCCATTGCCGATGGTGCGGATGAAATTGATATCGTATTGGATTACAAGGATTTTACCGAAGAAAATGCCCGTGCCTTGTTGAAAGCCGCACGACAGGCGTGCACCGAGGGTCACGCCAAAATGAAAGTGATTCTTGAAATCGAAGACGGTTTGGAAACAGATTGGGACTCGCGCTCCCAATTGGCGGTGGATTGTGGCGCGGATATGTTGAAAACCTCGACAGGTAAATATCCTGAATCCTTATCCGATCATGAAAAAATGCGTGCCGCGCTAGTGCTTATGCGTCATGCCAGACAGAATGATATCGGGTTTAAATTATCGGGCGGATTGAATGGTGATAATTATGCAGCGTTTATGTCCCTGATCGAGAAAACGATGGGTATGAATAATTTAAACCCAAATTTTATCCGCCTTGGGGCAAGCAGTTTGATTGATGATTTACGTGTGACCTTGGAGTCTCGGGGACAGATTAAGCAGGCCACCAAACGATCGCCACAGGCCTATTGATAATTTGTAAAAATAGGGTGACCTATGTCGTCTCGTGGTTTAAAAATAACCGACATTAAAACTAAAAAAGGATAGCAATAATGACAACCGCATTCGTTTTTCCAGGGCAGGGAAGCCAAGCCTTGGGGATGGGAAAAGAATTGGCAGGGGCATTTCCGATCGCCAAACAAACCTTTGAAGAAATCAATGACGCATTATCTCAAGATCTAACTGCCATTATGTGGGGCGAAGACGTGGATGCGTTGAATTTGACTGAAAATACACAACCGGCGCTGATGGCCGTATCCATGGCGGTGACTCGCGTTTTGGAATCTCAAGGCGGATTTACGCTGGCGGATAAAGGCGCCTATGTCGCGGGGCATTCTTTGGGTGAATATTCGGCGCTGACATCCGTGGGGTGTTTGGCGCTCTCTGATACGGCGGGATTGTTAAAATTACGTGGACAGGCGATGCAACGCGCCGTGCCTGTGGGTGAAGGCGCGATGGCCGCGATTTTGGGGCTGTCTTATGACGAGGTCATGGCCATTACCGACATGGCGTCATGTGAATTGGCGAATGATAATTCGGATGGGCAGGTTGTGGTGTCCGGTAATACCGAGGCGGTGGAAAAGGCATGCGCCCTGGCAACGGAAAAGGGTGCAAAGCGTGCCTTGCAACTGCCCGTGTCTGCGCCGTTTCATTGTTCTTTGATGGCGCCTGCGGCTAAGGAAATGCAAGAGGCCTTGAATCAAACAACCATTCGCCCGCCCTTTTTACCGGTTGTTGCGAATGTCACAGCACAGGCGGAAAACGACCCCAACACCATCCGCCAATTATTGGTCGATCAAATTACGGGGCGTGTGCGGTGGCGCGAATCCGTCACATGGATGGGGGATAATGGCGTGACAAGGATGGTTGAATTAGGCGCAGGAAAGGTCCTTTGCGGTTTGGCACGGCGGATCAATAAAGATATCGAAACGGCCAATGCCGAAACGCCCGAAGATGTTGAGAAATTGTTGGAATTATTAGGATAGGAGAAGAAATCATGTTCGCATTAACAGGTAAAAAAGCATTGGTCACGGGCGCAACAGGCGGTATTGGAGGCGCAATTGCCAAGGCATTACAGGCCCAAGGCGCAACCGTTGCCATTTCCGGCCGTAACGAAGACAAATTAAAGGCGTTGGCCGAAGAGATGGGCAACCGTCATGTGCATATTATCCCTGCGGATTTGTCATCCACAGAGGCCGCGGTGGATCTGGCCAAAAAGGCCGAAGAAGTGATGGGTCAGGTTGATATTCTGGTCAATAATGCGGGCCTGACGCGTGATGGCCTGTCCATGCGTATGAAGGATGAAGACTGGCAACAAGTCATCGATGTCAACATGACCGCAACATTCAAATTGGCGCAATCCCTTCAACGCGGGATGATGAAAAATCGTGCGGGGCGGATTATCAATATTGCCTCTGTTGTCGGTGTCACGGGTAACCCAGGGCAGTGTAACTATGTGGCGTCAAAGGCGGGGATGATCGGATGGTCCAAGGCGATGGCGGCGGAGGTTGCATCCCGTGGAATTACCGTCAACTGTGTCGCGCCCGGGTTCATTGCCACGGCGATGACAGATGCATTGACGGATGATCAAAAGGATAAAATTAACGCGACCATTCCGGCGGGCAAAATGGGCACATCTGATGATATTGCCGCGGCGGTTGTGTATCTGGCCTCTGACGAGGCAGGGTATGTCAACGGGACAACGCTCCACGTTAATGGCGGCATGGCGATGGTTTAAGGCTTGGGTTTTAATTGATCTAAAATCGCAAAGTCAGTCATAAAAAGCACATCGCAGCCTTTACGGAATTTGTTGGCGCAATGCGTGAGAAAAGCATGGCTAGTTTCTTCGTAGTCGATTTCACCTGAAGATAGCTTAATACCAAGGCGTGTTTTTTTGTTTAAGGCGTCCTCTACGTCCTCGTAGGCATGCCATGAAGCTCCTATGATTTGATTGAAAATACCATTAGCATCAGCTTCTTCATTAACATCGTGGATTTGTCGCCTTTTTAAATCATGTTTTGTTTGGCTAAAATGTAAATCCCTGAACTTTTTAATTGTTTTCCCCATAAGACCCACAAAAAATTCTCCTAAAATTTTGGGTGGTTTACCAGCTTCATATTGTTCAAGATTGTCTGGAAAAATAACGTCTATATTTAAGCGATCTTCGCAAAAATCGTTTATTAAAGTATCAGTTATATGAAGTTCAGCAAGCTTGTTGCCTTCACGAAAATCATATTGCCCATGAATTTCTGGGACGATTATCCTATAAATAAAAGGTGTTTGTAAGTTAATTATATTTGACATGAAGAAAAACATACTAAATATACTAATTTATGTCAATTTTAAAAGGTGAGCGAGAGCAGGATTTAACCCTTGAATTTTAAGGGGTGAATTTGTTAGTTTGTTGCCATGCAACAAAAACTGAATTATGAATTGATTATCTTTGATTGTGACGGCACTTTGGCCGATTCCGAGTTGGCGCATAACACCGTTTTGATGGAACAATTGCACGATCTTGGCCTGACCGAATATACCATGGAAAAAACCATGGAAACATACATGGGCCGCGCGGTGACGGATATTGTTGAATCGGTTGAAAAAAATTATTCTGTTCGTTTTCCGGACCATCATTGGGAAAAAAATCAGGAACGGTACAAAGAATTATTGCCCAAGCATATTCGCCTTGACCCAACGACGGGGCCGCTGGTCAAACGATTGCATGATGAGGGACGAAAGATCGCTGTGGGGTCAAACGGCACGCGAGACAATGTGATTGAAACGTTGAAGGCCGCGAATTTAAAACAATTTTTCCCTGATGATTTTGTTTTTACATTTGAAATGGTGAAAAATCCAAAGCCATCGCCAGATCTCTATTTGCATGTGTGCGAGGCGATGCATGTTGCCCCGCGTCACGCGGTTGTGATCGAAGATACGGTCGCGGGGGCTACGGCGGGGATTGCCGCGGAAATTGACACCATCGGTTATGTTGGCTTGACCCATCGTGGCGGGCAAGAAGACCGGTTGAGGATGTTGGGGTGTAAAGAGGTTATTTCATCGATGAAGGATTTGGAAAAGATTCTCTATCCCGACTCTCAAAACGGCAAGGCCGCATAAAGCGTTTCGTTATTTCCCGTTTGGATGGCCCATTGACGATCGCCATAGGAAAAATGCCACCATTCAGGTGGATAATTCAACAACCCTTCTTTTCCAAGTGTATTGATTAACAACTTCCGATTTGTTCTTTGTTCATCGGTGATTAACGGCGAGGCGGTTTCTGTTTTTTCACAAAATTCCTGTAGGCCACATCCCATGTCCAATTCTTGACCTGTTCGCAAATTGATCAGGGTAATATCGACCGCACATCCATATTGATGACCGCTTCCATGTTTGTACGGGTTGGCAACAAACCGATTGCATCGCAGGGCCAGTGTTTCCGCATCATCATCAGGATAGGTGGATTGAATATCGGCCATAACCGTATTCCAAAGGTGAATTTGACGATGTTTAGGGCGATAAGCCTCATATATCAAAAAGCCAAGGTGGTTTGGTAAATGTTGCGTAGCTTTGGTAATTTTATCATAGACGACGGTGCGAAGTCTTTTATCATCAGA
>CAJXOI010000031.1 GCA_913057885.1 uncultured Micavibrio sp. | reverse complement strand
CAAAAACTGGCTTGTGATCGAGGCGGAATTGGCCGCCGTGATGGAGAGTAATGGTGATGCACCCAAAGGCACAGCAGACGCCATTCGAGGTGCCACAATCAATATCGATCGTATAGATGAGATTGAATCCGAAACCCGCCATGATGTGATTGCCTTTTTAACATCCATATCCGAACAAATTGGTGACGCAGGAAAATATCTGCATAAGGGGTTAACGTCATCCGATGTTGTTGATACAGGATTTTCTATGTTATTACGTGATAGTGGCCTTCAAATTTGTAATCGCCTGAATGGTTTATTGGGTATTTTAAAACGCCAGGCACAGGATCATAAAAATACGTTATGTATCGGACGATCACACGGGATACATGCCGAACCAACAACATTCGGCCTGAAGATGGCGGGGCAGTACACAATATTCAATCGGTGCCTTAAAAATTTAGATCAAGCTATTGATAATATATCTATTTGCACATTATCTGGTGCGGTGGGCACGCATGCGACTTGTTCCCCAGATATTCAAAAAAAAGTCGCCAACGCCTTGAATTTAAATGCGGAAACTGTCTCAACACAGGTGATTGCTCGTGATCGCCATGCAATGTTTTTTTCTGTTCTTGGAGTGATTGGCGGCGCGATTGAAAATTTAGCGACTGAAATTAGGCATTTGCAAAGATCTGAGGTTCGTGAGGTAGAGGAATATTTCTACGCTGGACAAAAGGGATCATCCGCTATGCCGCACAAACGTAATCCAGTCCTCAGTGAAAATTTAACAGGATTGGCGCGTGTGATCAGGGCAGGGGTGATGCCGGCATTGGAAAATATAACATTATGGCACGAGCGGGATATATCTCATTCATCCGTTGAACGGACAATATTGCCTGACACGATTATGGCGTGTGATTTTGCGCTTAAACGCCTAACCGAGGTTATGGATAAATTGATCGTATACCCTGACAGGATGCGTGATAATGTCGATGCTCTAGGCGGTTTAATTTATTCACAAAAGGTTCTTTTAGCGCTTATTGACAGCGGCCTGTCCCGTGAAAATGCATACAAGATTGTTCAGGAAAATGCCATGGCCGTATGGGACACTGGGTGTAAGGTTAAGTTTCTTGATCAATTAAAGTCTGACAGGCGCACAACAAATATTGATCTTGACCCATTGTTTGATCCACAGGATTATCTGGATTATGTTGCGGCAACGGTTGATCGTGCCTTAAAATAACCCTAATATCGTTTTAAAGTAAAAAGTCTTGAAAGGTTTAAACATGAAACTTTTATACCGTTTTATTTTTTTGATGGCTTTTATGCTTGTGACGACAACCACAACAAAGGCACAAGATATGGATGATATATTATTTATTGATTTGGAATACGGCCGTGTTGCTATTGAAATGAAGCCTGATTTGGCGCCTACACATGTCGAGCGCATAAAAACACTGGCAGAGAACGGCTTTTATGACGGCATTGTATTTCATCGTGTGATTGACGGGTTCATGGCACAAACGGGTGATCCGACTGGCACAGGAACCGGCGGATCCGAGATGCCTGACTTGCCTGCGGAGTTTTCTGATTACAATTTTGGCCGTGGTACCGTTGGGATGGCACGAACATCCGATCCAAACTCGGCAAATTCACAATTCTTCATTTGTTTCGATAATTGTAGCTTCTTGAACGGGCAATATACAGTTTGGGGGCAAGTGATTGAAGGTATGGAGTATGTTGATCAAATTAAGCGTGGTGAGCCACCAAGAAACCCAGATAAGATGATCCGCGTCAGTGTTGGAGACAGCAGTACTAATGGCATGTCTACACCAGAAGATACGCAAAACTCTGATAATGAATAGCTTTTTATAATTTTATGGACTTGATGCAGGCATAAATCCGCCCTGGGTTTGTTGCATAGCCTGCATTTGTCTTATTTCTTCGACCGTTAAAGTGCGCGTAATGGTGCGTCCACCAATCGTAACAGAGATTTGCGCAGTTTCCGAAGCGTCGGATTTTTCAATAGATTCTGTTACGGCCTGTTCAGGAGTAGAGGTGGAGGCAGATTGTCCCTTCATCAGAGATGTAGGGTTGGTAGGCACGACGTCCCCAATAAAAAAGATTGGCGCAATTGTTATGATTGATATGATTGTGAACCATGGAAGGCGGCGCTTTCTTTTTCCCAACTGTTTTTGTCGATGATGATCAAGCCGATCCTGCATAGATTCATACATACCCATGCCAAGGCCGTCGTTTTTAGCCTCTTCAGATGCTGTCGAAAAACTTGATTTACGCGCAAGGTCGCTACGCATTTCTACCATATTCAAAAACCCCTTTATATCTTAATACCCATTTTAGAGTATCGAAAAAGGGTTATGGTGCTTTTAAAAAAAGATAAAAATCGAAATATTTTATTATTGTTTTTGTAGGCTAAATTCTTGTAATGCCTGACGTAACATGTCTTCCAAAACAGGTTGGATTTTTTGCTGATATGTAGGCATTTTTTCTTTAACAGCGCGGCCTTCCTCAGTTTGATAGAAGGCAACAAGGGCGCGTAATTCCTCTGTTGTAAACACTTCAGTCAAAGCAAGCTCTGAAGCGGTTTTAAGGCGGTTAATACTAATATTTCTTTCCAAAATTGATTTTAATAATACGCGGTCAGAGGCAGGAACTTGTAGAATCATATTTTCAATGGCCTTGTCAATATCGTTCTCGACAGGGAAGCTTTGCGTGTATTCACGAGCCAAGGCCATACTCTCATCCATATTGTTGTTTTGCGCAAAGGCAGGAAAAGCAAGCGATGTTGTTGTAATAAGTGCGAGGGCTAAAAATAATTTCATAAGGTCTCCGTTTCTGTGGATTTTTATTAAAATGGGATATCGTCTTCAAAATCGTCATGCACCGGTGCAGCAGCCGCAGATTGTTGTTGTCCACCGTTCGTGGCCATGCCCTGATTATTTTGTTGGTATCCGCCGGATTGGTTGTCATTACGACCATCTAACATTGTCAAAGAGCCGTTATAGGCCTTAAGTACAACTTCGGTCGTATATTTGTCCTGGCCATTTTGGTCGGTCCATTTACGGGTTTCAAGTGACCCTTCGATAAAGACTTTAGAGCCCTTCCTTAAATAGTTCTCACAAACACCGATAAGGCCATCATTAAATATAACCACGCGGTGCCATTCTGTTTTTTCACGACGTTCGCCTGTGTTCTTATCTTTCCATGTATCTGATGTCGCAACCGAGAGATTACAAACCCTTCCGCCGTTTTGCATTGTGCGGATATCAGGGTCTTGCCCCAAATTTCCGATTAACATAACTTTGTTTAATGATCCTGCCATTCAAAACCCCTTCAGAAAATTAATATATTTCAGGATTAAGGCGTTTAAAGGGCAGTGTCAAGCCGCAGTCTACTTGAATTCACATCATAAAAACGGCTTTAATCCAATTGTTCAAGTGTTGCGCGTGTGTCTTCATCCACGACAATAAAACGATCAATGCCATTAGCTATGGCTTGTCTCATCATATTAAGTCCACCTAAGGTTGTTTGAGGGGCGGATAATAAGGACAGGCCATGGAACCACAAATAAAGCGGATGTTCTGGATCTTGATTTCGAATGGCGTTTATCACGGGGCGTGATTGATCTTCACGGCCATTCATAAGATTAAAAAGCAAGTACGTAGACGTCATATCCAGACGATTAGGATATATTTCGATCCAGTTCAAAAGACTCTCTCTCCATCCGTTATAATAATATCGTTTTGCTTGGGGGGAGAGGTAATCGCTTAGAGCCAGCAGCATTTCTCCCCGAACAGCGATGTTGGAAAGCTGTAATCTAACGTGAGAGGGGTTTTCATTTAGATACCGTTGCGTTTGGCAAAAAAGATTATTGATGGCCAAAATATGTGCCGGTATTTTCTCTGGGCCTTCTTTATCAGGCTTATCATTTGGTGATGTCTGGGTTATGTCGATCGTATAACGCACACGATCCAAAAGCATTTTGTTTAGATGTATTCCTCCTGCATTATAATCATCGTATTCCATGTCACAGGAAACAGTATCGGCATTCGTGATTTCAAGTGGCGCTGGTTCGTATTTATTGGTTTGTTGTGCCGTAGAATAGATAAAGTATGCAGCGGCTAATTGCATTAGGGCAATGATGATCATCATAAAAGTAAAAATATATCGGCCGCTATTTGACTTGACGATCTTTGGGAAAAAAATTTTGGTTTTGGTTGATGCGGATGCAAAGGCCAAAAAAGGCAATAATACAGGCATCAAAAACCAGAATGAGGCATAGAACATCATCCCTGATGCGGCAATCATTCCGCCAATTTTATAACGGGTCTTGGCAAAAATGGCAAAGCAGGCGAAATAAATAATAAGAAGGATAAATCCAACAACTCCAATGGCGTTGAGTGTCTCGACAAACATATTATGGCTGTGGAAATGGTCGCGGTGCATACCATCCCATTGTCGAGCATATTCAGTGAAATTGATCCAGTTTGATGGTTGATAAGCAGCCATATGATCAACAAATGAGCCCCATCCTGTGCCAACAATGAAAGATTTAGGATCGGCAAGAAGGTCTTGATAAGAAAAATCAGTCAGAAATGCCCGTGATGCAAAACTTTTTATTGCCTCACCCATGGCGTAGATGGGGTAAATGCCCACGTCTCTGTATAAATGAGTGATACATGCAAATATAATCAGAAAAGCAAGCGGAAGAATCACTATACCGGTGAAAACAAGATTTTGACGGGTTTTTTGTGATAACAGAGGAATATGCATCCAAAGATAGATAATGATTGGCAACACTGCCGCAAATCCGATCATTGTTCTGTTGTCCGTTAAAAAAATTACCAAAAAAAATAAGACATAGATAACAATGAAATGTCTGAAATTTTTAACATATCCGAATAAGAAGGGCATGAGGCACAGCGCCGCAAATGTCAGATAATCCGGAAAAAACAAAGGGGCGTAATAATGCCCTAAATAATAATGGCTGACGGACATGGTGTAACAGGCCATAAAGCCTATAATGGCCGCGGTTGATATAATGATTTTCCAAATTTTAAATCGCCATAAGATTGTGATTGTCATGGATAGAGTAGCAATGTTCAACCACCATACGACGCCTTCGCCAATTCTAACTGATCCCAAAAAACTCCGCATGGGGATTTCAGAGAATATCATGCAAAATAAGGACCATAGACCAATAGCCAAAGGCAAAACACACATGACGTTGCCCATTGCCATGCCCAAGATTTTACGATTATGGCAAGCAAGCACTAAACCCAGAGTCGATAGACCCGTAAGGAGATGTATGACCACGATGACGCTCTCTGATTGAGGCCAGATTCCGTAACCAAACCACCGTAGGCTGGCGATAAATGCAAAAAAAGATAAGGCAAATGAGAACCCAGATATCGTGAGGCCTACACGCGCAAAATTCATTTGTTGTTTTTTTACAAATATCATGATTTTATTGCGCGTCCTTTTTAGTTGACCCTGTTGACTTTAATGTATGTGATGCACACAATGCGTTATAGATAATTTTTCCGAAGTTATCAATTTCTAGTTTAACAACCGAATAAAAGGGAAATGAAAATGACTAAAACTTTAAAATTGGCTGCTTTTACAGCTATGGGTGTTGTCGTAATGGCAGGTGCACCTCAAACAGCACAGGCTGATCCTTACTCTTGTTCTGACGCTACTTATGGTGGAAGCGGAACATATTCTCAGGCTCCAAACTGTGAAGCTAACAACACTGCTAACCAATCTTCAACTGTTGCAACATCAACAACCGTTCTAAGATCTGCTTCAACACAAACTGCTGGAATGGTTTCCGGTCGTGTTTCATCTGCTTTGTCAGGTGTTTCAGGTAATGTAAATGTTGCTGCAAACGGCTTTAACGCTTCAACAGGTATTCCTGCCGGTAACATGGGCGGAAAAATGGGCGTATGGGCCAGTGGTTCATGGTCAGATGTTGAAGACGATAACGACGCCACAGCCTTTGATGGTAACATTACAACAGGTCTTGCTGGTGTTGACTACGAAGTAAGACCAGGTGTTGTTCTTGGTTTGGCCGCTGGTTACGAAGATATTGACATCGACACAGAGTTCAACGGTACAGACACAGAAGACGGTAATATTGACGGTGAAGGCTGGACAGTTGCACCTTACTTGGGTGTTAGCTTCTCTGACCGTGTGAAGATGGACCTGTCAGCAGGTTACTCTGACGTTGAATACGATCTTGTCCGTTTCGACCCTAACACTGGTAACCGTATCACAGGATCTACAGATGGTGAGCGTTATTTTGTCTCTGCCGGTTTAAGCAGCACATATGACCTTCAAAACAACTGGTCAGTGATGACTCGCGGTTCTGCTTTCTATGCGCATGAAGAAAAAGATGCGTTCACAGAAACCGAGGAGGGTGCAGGAACAATTGATCAGGAAAGCACTGATAACGAACTAGGTCAGTTGTTGTTGGACACACGTTTTGCCTATGACTACCAAATGGTTCAGCCATATGTCTTGGTTGGTCTTGAGTACGACTTTGCAAAAGATGACACACCTGTTGCTGCTGGTCAGTCAGTTTCTGACGATGACTTCGGTGCAAAACTGGGTGCTGGTATCAACTTGATCAACGTAGGTAATGTAACTGCAGGTATCGAGGCATACACAGTTGAGTTCCGCGAAGATTATGATGAATTCACAGTGAACGGTGGTCTACGCGTCAAGTTCTAAGATGCGATCATTGATTAAAAATATTTGGAAAGCCCGTATTCTGCGGGCTTTCTTTTTTGTCGCTATTTTAACGGGATGCACGACGCTTGAATCCCGCATTGATACAAAAACGGATATTGTCCAACAAAATGCGTTGCAACAGAAAATCATACAATCGTCTCCCTATCCTTTATTTGCAATTGATAATCGAAAGGCACATACAGGTAATGTGACCAATATATACATCGAAGGGGATGGTTATTCATGGTACAATCGGACGACTGTATCGAAAAATCCAACACCACTCGATCCAGTTGCACTTCACCTCATGACAAAGGCAGATAATACAGCGATTTACCTTGCGCGCCCATGTCAGTACATTACAGGTGATTATTGCGATTCATCATTATGGAGCGATGATCGTTTCTCGCCAGAGGTTATTCAAAGTTATATGTCCGCACTCGATACTATCAAGCGGCAGGAGGGTGCAAATAAAATCAATTTAGTCGGTTACTCAGGTGGTGCCTATATTGCGCTTATTTTATCGGCTTTACGTGATGATATTCAGACGGTGACGACCTATGCAGGTTTGCTGGATCCACCCGCATGGACCCGTCATCACGGCGTTGCCCCACTCAACCTGACTTATGATACCCATTGGTTGCTAAGAGAGTCGTTATCTGTGTCCTTTGTTCATTATTGCGGAACACAAGACGACATTATTCCATGCTCATTAAATGAAGGCGCCATAAGGCAATGGAATAATCATAAGCTTTATCGATTAAAGGCAAATCACAGCAATATTGGTATGTAGTCTCACGCGAAGCCAGTAAGGCGAAGCGTGGTGCCCCCGGTCAGACTCGAACTGACACTCCCGAAAGAACCGCATTTTGAGTGCGGCGCGTCTACCAATTCCGCCACAGGGGCATAGGACGTGAAGTCACTTGCGATTGGCAATATAATCAAATATGGTGCC
>CAJXOI010000030.1 GCA_913057885.1 uncultured Micavibrio sp. | reverse complement strand
GTTTTGGCAAGGTTGGACATGAATTCCGTTTTCAGTGTTTTTTCGATATCGTCCAAAACCTCTTTTTGTACGGCCTCCATTTTCAACATGCGATTGATAACCTCCATCGCGAAACCTTCTGGCAAAAGGGCGAGGACGCGGGCGGCGTGGTCGGGTGCAATTTTTGTCAAAACAACAGACACTGTTTGCGGATATTCTTTCTGAAGGAAAGAGGCCAATATATCCTCGTTAACATTGCCAAGTTTTTCCCACATGGTCCGACCGGCCGGACCACGGATTTCTTCCATAATACCTTCAACTTTGTCTTTACCCAACACCTTTTGAAGAAGGCGCTCTGTACTATCTAACGTTCCGATCAACGAGCCGGTTGATGACATTTGTTCGGCAAAGTCAACGAATAAACGCTCAACGATATTAGCGCTGACTTTTCCAAGGTTGGACATGGTCTGAGAGATCTCCATGATCTCTTCATCATCCATAAATTCAAATAATTTCGCGGTGTGCTCCTCTCCAACTGACAACATAAAGATTGCAGCCTTCTCAGTTCCGGTCAGTGTTCTGTAATCTTCGCGTACTCTTATGGCCATTATCTGTTACTCCTGAGCCATCCAGTTTCTGAGAACGGCGACAGTTTCATTGGGGTGAGAGGCAACAATATCACCAACCTTTTTCACTGAGGAGGCTTTGACCTTCCCTTCAACTGTCTGCATATCAATCATGGTTTCGCCACTGTCTTCTCCGTCGGCGAAGACATCATCCCCGTCCGCTCCAGCGCCTGCTGCGCCCTGGTCTTTTTTCTCAAAATTTGACGGGCCTGTAAGGGCAACAGGGGCCGTTTCTGCCGCCAGCAAGGCCGCTTCTTCCTTCGCGGCGTCAATAGCGGCTTTCTGTGAGAGAACAATCGAGCTGACAAGCGGGCGAAGGACAAGCATAACAACCAAAATCCCCATAACAACCAACATGATCATTTCTGCTGTGCTAAGCAGTTCATCTTTCTCAAAGCCCAAGATGCGATCAACACCATCGTCAAATTCAATATCCGTTACGGCAAATGGCATATTCACAACCTCAATCGTATCACCTCGATCCGCATCGTAACCAACGGCACTTCTTACCAGGGTTTCAATTTGATCTAGCTCTTCTTGTGAGCGTGGATTATAAACACGATTCCCCGTTTCATCAGTGGTATAGCGACCATCCACCAAAACAGCTACGGATAATTTTTGCACCTCGCCACTTTCACGAACGGTGCTTCGGACGGTGCGGCTGATTTCAAAGTTTGTGATTTCCTCCGAGCGGTTGGATTGCAGGCTAGGCGGAGCCTCAGCGTCCAGGTCATCACCCAGTCCGGGAAGGTTGTTGGCAACGGTAACATCCTGGTTATTTTGCGCGTCTCTTTCGATGTTATCTTCGGTGATGGATTGGGTGGATCGAACAACCTGACCTTCGGGGTCGAAGATTTCGTCATTAGTGCTGATTCTGTCAAAATCCAAATCGGCGGTGACTTGGGCTCGAACTTTATCCATTCCAACGGTGCGACCAACCAAATTTTCAATGGCACGGACCATTCGTGTCTCGTATGATCGGCGCATCTCTTCGGCCTTTAAGCCCAGGGCGGCCTCCGTTCCATCATCGCGGCCGCCGGCCAACATATTGGCGTCTGTATCGATGATTGTTACCTTGTCTGCCGCCAAATTGGGGACGGCGTTGGCAACAAGATTTTGAATACCATATATCTGTTGTTGGGATAATCGAGCGTTAGGGGTCAGCTTCAATGTGACACTGGCGGTTGCGTCCAAGGTCTCGCGTGAAAACAACTCCCTTTGTGGAAGTACGATATGGACCTTTGAATACTGAACGGGATCCAGCGACGAAATTGTGCGCGCCAATTCACCCTGCAACGCCCTAACTTGATTAATGTTCTGAACAAAACTTGTTGTCCCAAAGCCAGATTGCTGGTCAAATAACTCATATCCCATTGACCCGCCATTGGGTAAACCATCCTCGGCCAGCAACATCCGTGCGCGCCCAACCTCGTTTTTAGGGACAAAAACCTCTGATCCATCTGCAGATACGGAATACAAAATACCGAGCTCCTCCAGCTTTGCGGAGACCTGAGCCGAATCAGTGGTTGCCAGATCACGGTATAATATGGACAAGCTAGGCTGAGAAACCTTTGCCGACACAAAGATAAAAAATATTATCAAACTGATAAATGTTCCTGCCAAAACGGCAATTCTGGCAGGACCAAGTTGTTTTAGTGTCTCATTAAACGCGCTCAAAAAGTTATCCCCAACTCGTTATATTTTTTATTGTTTTGATTCTATTCAGAAAATAAAATGCGAAATATGTGCCATGTTTTTATTAGAATACTTTAATTTTGGCAAAGAATCAACGCTTAGAGACAATATGATTGCCCGTGATTAAGGGGTGTGTGAATACCATAAAAACTTGACTTTTGTATTATGGTCTGATAAAGTGATAATAGGGTAGGTATGTTCATTTAAGTCATGCCTATGTGAGGTAAATTATGATTGAAGCTATTAAATCAACGCTTTCAGTTGCACCGGCCGTTGCTAGAGTTGCTGAGCAAACTTCTACGACTCGGTCTTTTGCAGCAAATCCGAACAGATTGCAGGAAACTGCTTCTGCTGATGTATTTTATTCAAGCAGAAATGTTCGTGTTGATAGTAATGTCGAGGTGACTGTCCTTGAGTTTCGTAATCCCTTAAATGGCGATGTCAAAACTCAAATACCGACAGAAGCTCAGATGGCGGCTTATGAGCGTGCGGAGTTGCAGGAAGCGGCAGCACAGAAAAGCGGCGGTTTCGCTTAGAATAAGCGACCGTAAGTGATAATTTTTTACGAATAGGAAAAATAATTTTTCCTATCCGTCTTTTTTTGTTAATTCAAAGTTTCTAAAAGGTTTTGCATATCAACAGGTAGGGGCGCCTGAAACGTCATCAGCTGTTCACTTGTGGGATGTTGAAATGTTATTTCATGCGCATGAAGTGCTTGGCGCGCGAAATTCAATAGTAAATCCTTATCGATATTATCCCCTAATTTTGAAACGCGCGATAATTGTAATGTTTTCTGTGCCCCGTAAAGCGGATCCCCTACTAAAGGATACCCTTTGGCCTGCATATGGACACGTATTTGGTGTGTTCGCCCTGTTTCCAGGCGGCATTCAACGAGACTAAGGACATCGCTGTGTGTTCTAAGCGTTTTATAATGCGTTACAGCATGCTGGCCATTGGATTTATCTCCATGCTTTACCGCCTGTTTAAGGCGATTTTTATGATCGCGCCCTATAGGTAAATCAATTGTCCCAAAAAGAGGAGTGGGGACATCCCAAACCAACGCTCGATAGAGCCTGGATAAAGTCCGATCGGCCAATTGCGCTGATAAATGTGCATGAGCAGTATCATTTTTAGCTGCGATCATTACACCGCTGGTATCTTTATCAAGCCGATGTACGATTCCAGGGCGTTTTACACCGCCAATGCCGCTCAGGCTGTCTTCGCAATGATATAATAAAGCATTGACTAGTGTTCCGTTCCAGTTTCCTGTGGCGGGGTGGACGACCATTCCCGCGGCCTTATTAATCACAATCACATCATTGTCTTCATAGAGAATATCCAAGGGAATATTTTCGGCAATGGGATCGCCATCTTCTGCCTCGGGGATGTGGCATGTTACTTCCCAACCCGACTCGACTTTGGTTGATGCTTTGATGGAAATGCCGCCATTCACAACAATATCGCCGCTATCAATTAATTTTTTAATCCTCTCGCGCGATAAATTTGGAAAGTTATCTGTGCAGAACCGATCCAGCCTAAGGCCATCCTCTTGCGCTGCGACAACTATTGTGGTGACAATATCTTCCATGAAGCTTGTTCTTATCACTGATGCATGGCAACCACAAGTCAATGGCGTTGTTCGCACCTATGAAAATATTATCAGTGAGTTGGAAAAGGAAGGGCATACCATCAAAGTCATTAGCCCGAATGATTTTACGACGCTGCCAATGCCATTTTACCCTGAAATACGTTTGGCACTTTTCCCATATAAAAAAATGGTTAAAATAATCAGTAATTTTGAACCTGACAGGATTGTTATTCCCGTAGAAGGGCCTTTGGGGTGGGCGGCAAGACGGTACTGTCTAAAGCATAAAAAACCTTTTGCAACTGCATTTCATACACATTTTCCTGAATATGCGGCGAAACGGATGCCATCTTTTTTAGGGCCATTGATACAATCCATAGGGATATATTTGGTAAAAATATTTCATACTCCTTCAAAAACCGTTTTTGTTGCCACACAATCTTTGGAGAACCAATTAAAGGAATGGGGGTTTCAAAATCAATTTGTCCGATTGGTCAGGGGGGTAGATACGTCGATTTTTTACCCCTCTAAAAAGAAAAAATCGACAAAAAACCGAACTTTACTCTATGTAGGACGAGTTTCCGTTGAAAAAAATATAGAGGCATTTTTGGATATCGATATTGATGCCCATAAAATTGTGGTCGGTACCGGACCGGATTTAGAGAGGCTGCAAAAGCAATATCCGAAAGTTGAATTTGCGGGCCTCCGCCAGGGTCAGGAATTAGGGGATTATTACCGCAGAGCGGATTGTTTTGTCTTTCCGTCAAAAACAGATACTTTTGGCATTGTTTTAATTGAGGCTATGGCATGTGGATTGCCTGTTGCGGCGTACCCTGTTACAGGGCCAATAGATCTTATTACCGAGGATTTTATGGGAGTTTTGGATGATGATTTAAAAGAGGCTGTTATAAAGGCGCTGAAGTTGCCATGTGAGGCCCAAAAACGACATGACTATGCCAAGGATAAATATTCATGGGCCAAAGTTGCTAGGGTGTTTGCTTCGTCTTGTTAATAAGGACTATCTGTAATCTTGGGAGTCTTCGTGAAAAGGACGTCCACGCCAGTAAACAGAAAAATGATTAATGAAATAGGCGCCGAGAGTTTTGAATAATCCTTGTTGCCTGTATCGGCGTGCGGATGTTGAGCATGTAATCCGAGGGGTAAAAACAACTTTTCCAAACTCATTGGCCCTTAAACCAATATCGGTATCGTCGCCGTAAAAGGTAAGCTCGATATTAAATCCATTCATGGAATCAAGTGTCTCTTTTCTTACGGCAAATGAGGTGCCCAAGACAAACGGTTTTACAATTCTGATTTTGTATGCACAAAAAAGGATATACCAGACTATTTTATATAAAAAACGATACCATTCAGGGCAATCATAGAAAAAGAGTCCTCCACTAATCGCAACAATCTTGGGGTTTTTGGTAAAAATAGATTGTAATTTTTCGATCCATTCACTTGTTATATAGGTGTCGGCATCAACGAAAACGAGAATATCGCCCTTGGCGGCTTTGTATCCAGCTTGCCTGGCGGCGCTTGTTCCTTTTTTAGACTCAGTCACAACATCAACATCGTGATGTGCCTTGGCGATATCGGATGTTTTGTCCGTGCTGTTGTTATCAACAACAATAATTTCCGCATCAGCATTTTTGATGGCCTCAATATTTTTAGGCAGAGTATACTCCAACGCTTTTTCTTCGTTATATGCGGGTATAATTATACTAATCATTCTTGAGATTTATGTCTTATAAATAATTCTATCATATCATTACTGAATTTCGTGGAAAAAGTCCATATTAATGGCTATACATTCTTTGCGACTTTACTTGCTTTGGTTAAAATAATTCTCAATGATATGACACAGACCACGATGCCATCACCTAAAAGCCCTAGACGGGTTAGAAGCGTGTTTTTATCCGACTTTCATATCGGTTATCGTGGTTTTGACGCTTATGCCGTGACCCAGTTCCTAAAATCACACGATTTCAAAATTTTATATCTAGTCGGGGATATCTTCGATGGGTGGAAGTTGGAAAAAAGATGGTATTGGAATAAAGATTATACTGAGTTGATGGATACCTTGGTCGAAAAACGGAACCAAGGTGCAAAAATATTTTATACACCAGGTAATCACGATGAAAAAATGCGTGATATTCTTGTTTTGCCACTACGCTTTTTCTTTGCAAAAAAATTCGGGATCAAAATTGATGACAGTTTCGAGCATGTTTGTGCAAATGGAAAAAAATTTCTTGTTTTGCACGGCGATCAATTTGACAGTCGTGTTGTCAGAGGGATCTCCCAGCCTGCAGACACGGTTTATGAATTTTTAACTGGGCCTGTGCGCGACTTTTTTGTTGATAGGAAAATTTTGCCACCTGCTGTGGAATTTACGAATGAAAAGGGACGTCGTAAAAGATTTTCCATGGGTAAAATGATCGCCAAAAACGGTTCAGGCTATCTGAAGGGGCGGGTTCATAGGGTTGCAGTAAAACGTGTTCAAGGCGATTTTGACGGTCTGATTTTTGGTCATACCCATTATGCCACCATAGAAGATATTGACGGTACGATAATCGCAAATTGTGGGTCATGGACGCTTAAGGAAGACAGAGCCACGCACCATACAGGGATTGTTGAAATAGAGGATGGTACATTGGAATTGGTTGCATGGCCTATGATGCGTCGTCCAAAGGGGCACGCCTCCAGAAAAAATATAGAGGTTACGGATATCCGATCTCATTTTAGGGAAACGCGAATTGTTGCAAATTTGACACATCAATTATGGCGTGAGAAGCGCCCCAAATTAAAATTAGCCCCTTAAAAGACTTTTGCAGTGCGATATAGACACTTTGTCATGAATATCATACACATGTATGAGTGAAGATAGTTTACATCATTACAAGCGCGGATCATTATGGTGGTGCGCAAATCCATGTTCGGGATTTATCGCATTGGATGAAAAATATTGGTCATGATGTTACAGTTATTGCCGGCTCAAAGGGAAGAGTATCCTCTGTCATAGAGCAAAGCAGTGTGCCCTTTCTTCACGTTGATGCGTTACGGAGGTCTTTCTCCCCTCTCAGAGATATAATGGCGTTTTTAGAAATTCGAAGAATTTTAAAAGATATTCAACCTGATATTGTTTCGTGCCATTCTTCAAAAGCAGGCTTTGTTGGGCGTCTTGCCGCAAAATCACTAGGGGTCAAATCAATTTTTACCGCTCATGGTTGGGCATTTACCGATGGTGTCAAGACTGGGAAGAAGGTGATTTATCGCTGCGCCGAGAGGTTAAGCGCTTTATTAGGGGATCATGTTATTGCGGTTAGTCACTTTGATAAAGCCTTGGCACTTCTCCATCGTATCGCAAAACCTAATGCTATTACTGTTATTCATAATGGTATGCTATATCGGGCATGCGCTCCTCGTGCTCAAAACAAAGTACCGCAATTATGCATGGTCGCGCGCTTTTCAGAGCAAAAAGACCACTCAACATTATTGAATACCCTTTCGGATATGCAAGATAAACGTTGGCATTTGAATTTGATTGGTAGCGGCGATGATTCATTTCTCCGTGCCGATGCGGAGCGTCGAGGGTTAATTGATCGCGTGACATTCCATGGACAGCGCGATGACGTCCCCGAGTTTTTGGAAACACAAGATATTTTCCTTTTAATCTCAAATTGGGAGGGCTTTCCAAGATCAATTATCGAAGCCATGCGCGCTGGTTTGCCTGTAATTACTACACGCACAGCCGGAATCCCAGAGGCAGTCAGGCCGTTCCAAACAGGGTATATTGTTCCTCAAGCAAATCCAAGAACCCTAAAACGTGCGATTAATATTTTACTTTTGGATCCTGAACGTC